>NZ_LOQI01000098.1 GCF_001517915.1 Oceanivirga salmonicida
AAAATGAATTATATAAATAAAAAAAGTGCTGTATACTTTACAGTACCATAATTAAAGGAGGAGTAATATTATGAAAATATTAGCAGTTTGTGGTTCAGGTTTAGGATCAAGTTTTATGTTAGAAATGAACATAAAAAAAGTTATAAAAAAATTAGGGATTGAAGCAGAAGTTGAGCATTCAGATTTAGCGTCAGTAACAGAAGGTAGTGCAGATTTATTTGTTATGGCTAAAGATATAGCAGAAAGTTCATCAATAGACAAAGAGAAAATTATTGTACTAAACAGTATCATTAGTAAAGAAGAATTAGAAGTAAAATTAGTTGAAAAATTGAAATAGGAGGGAAAAAAATGAAATCAATATTAAACTTTATTGTTGATATTTTATCAAATCCAGCAATTTTAGTTGGGTTTATAGCTTTGATCGGGTTATTATTACAAAAGAAACCAGTAACTGATATAATAAAAGGAACAATTAAAACAATACTAGGATTTGTAGTTCTAGGTGGAGGAGCAGGAGTAGTAGTGGCTGCTTTACAACCAATGGGAGGAATGTTTGAAAAAGCATTTAATATTCAAGGTGTTATACCTAATAATGAAGCAATTATTTCATTAGCGTTAGGTGAATTTGGAACAACAACAGCTTTAATAATGGCTTTTGGTATGTTAGCCAATATTTTAATTGCCCGTTTTACTCGTTTAAAATATATATTTTTAACAGGACACCATACTTTATATATGGCATGTATGATAGCAATAATGCTTTATATTGCTAAATTTGAAGGAGCAATGTTAGTACTTGTAGGTTCTTTAATATTAGGTTTATGTATGGTTATATTCCCAGCATTAGCACAACCATTTATGAAAGGGATTACTGGCGATAATTCTGTAGGATTTGGGCATTTTTCAACTTTAGGATATATTTTATCTGGTTATATAGGAAAAATTGTTGGTAAGGGTTCAAAATCAACAGAAGAAATGCAATTGCCTAAAAATTTAACTTTTTTAAGAGATAGTTCAATTTCAATTTCAATGACTATGATGATAATTTATGTTATTTTAGCAATATTTGCAGGGCAAGAATATGTTACAGAATTAGCAGGTGGTAAAAACTATATTTTATTTGCAATTATGGAAGCAATAAGATTTGCAGCAGGAGTATATATAATTTTGCAAGGTGTTAGATTATTATTAAATGAAATAGTTCCAGCATTTACAGGTATTTCTGAAAAATTAGTTCCTAATGCCAAACCAGCATTAGACTGTCCGATAGTATTTCCATATGCTCCAAATGCAGTTTTAATAGGTTTTTTATTTAGTTTTTTAGGTGGAATAGTTGGTCTATTTATTTTAGGTTCACTAAATATGGTATTAATTTTACCAGGTGTAGTACCTCATTTCTTCTGTGGTGCAACTGCTGGAGTATTTGGTAACTCAACTGGTGGTAGAAGAGGTGCAATGATAGGAGCTTTTGCTAATGGACTATTATTAACATTCTTACCAGCAATATTATTCCCATTGTTAGAAAATTTAGGCTATGCAGGAACTACATTCTCAGATACAGATTTTGCAACTTTAGGTATATTATTAGGAAATGCAGCTAAGTATTTAACACCAATGTATATTACTATAGTAGTAGTAGGTATAATAGTTGCATTAGTAGCATATAATTTTATAGTTAAAAAAGAAGGAGAATAGGAGAAAAAAGTGAATAGTACAAAGAAATTTGCAAATGAAATAAGAATTGAAGTTTTAAAAATGCTTAATAATTTAGGTTTTGGGCATTATGGTGGAAGTATGTCAGTGATTGAAACTTTAGCAGTACTATATAATGATATTATGAAATATGACCCTAAAAATCCTAATTGGGAAGAGAGAGATTATTTTGTATTATCTAAAGGGCATGCAGGACCTGCTTTGTATTCTACATTAGCACTTAAAGGTTTTTTTGATAAAAAAGAGTTGTTATCTTTGAATGTTAATGGGACTAATTTACCTAGTCATCCAGACAGATTAAAAACAAAGGGAGTAGATGTAACTACAGGTTCATTAGGACAAGGAATTTCAATAGCGACTGGTATAGCCAAAGGTTTAAAAATATTAAATAAATCTAATAAAGTATTTTGTATAATAGGTGATGGCGAAGCACAAGAAGGACAAGTTTGGGAAGCCATGCAATTTATTGCACATAATAATTTGAATAATATGATAGTTTTTATAGATTATAATAAAAAGCAACTAGATGATGAATTAAATGTAATATGTGAACCTTTCTCATTTGAGGAGAAAGCAAAAGCATTTGGGCTATCAAGTATAACTGTTAAAGGTAATGATATAGATTCTATAAGAAATGCATGTAATATGAGAACAGATAAACCATTAGTGATTGTTCTTGATAGTATTAAAGGGCAGGGAGTCAAATTTTTAGAAACATTAAAATCTAATCATCATTTAAGAATAAATAACGAAAGTAAAGAAAAACTTGAAAAAGAATTATTTGAATTAGAAAGTGAGGTATTTTAATGTATAAAATGTATGTTGGTGAAGATAAAAAAGAAAATGCCGAACTAAGAAATGTATTAATAGATAAATTACAAGAAATATTTAAAAAAGATGAAAAAGTAGTGTTATTAGATGCTGATTTAATGAGTTGTATAGGAAGTAACAAAATAGCATATAATTACCCAGATAGAGTAATAAATTGTGGTATTATGGAAGCACAGGAAGTGTCATGTGCTGCAGGACTTAGATTAGTAGGTTTTAAACCGTTTGTTCATACATTTACATCATTTGCAAGTAGAAGATGCTTAGATCAGTTATTTATGTCTTCATTGTACCAAGAAAATCCTATTACTGTAATTGCGTCTGATGCTGGTATACAGGCAGTTCACAATGGTGGAACACACATGTCATTTGAAGATATGGGAATTATAAGAAGTATACCTAATACAACTATAATTGAGCCAACAGATTCTAGTGTTTTAAAAAGTGTAATAGATGAAGTGCATTCTAAAAATGATAAATTTTATTGGATAAGATTAACAAGAAAAAATGTATTTAAAATTTATGAAGAAGGTTCTCAATTTGAAATTGGTAAAGCTAATGTTGTTATTAATTATGGTAATGATATTTTAATAGTTGCAATAGGTATGATGGTTCATGAATCTATAAAAGCTGCTAAAATGTTAAAAAAAGAAGGAATAAATGTTACGGTTTTAGATATGTTTACTTTAAAACCTATCGATAAAGAAACAATACTTAAATATGCAATTAATACAAAACTTGTAGTTAGTGCTGAAAATCATAATATAACAAATGGTTTAGGTAGTGCAGTTTCAGAAGTTTTATCAGAAAATTGTCCAAGAAAATTTATTCGTATAGGAGTAAAAGATAGATTTGGACAAGTTGGAACTCTTGAATTTTTACAAGAGGAATATCAGTTAAGAGCAATTGATATATATAATTCTATAAAGAATAATTTATAAAAAATAAGAGTAGAATGAAAAAAACATTCTACTTTTTACTTTGAGTATATTTTAGTAATTGACAAAATATAAAATGATGTGTATAATACACTTAATAAGTATTAAAGTTAGGAGTGAATAAAATGACTGTAAGAAAAAATATAACTCTAAGTGAAAATGAATACGAAATAATTTCAGATTTTGCTAGTGCTAATGGTTATACGTTTTCTGAATTTTTAAGAAAGGTTAGTCTAAATTTTATTAAAAAACATGAAGAAATGACTTTGTTAGAATTTTTAAACAGCAATTGTAAATATGTTTCAAAAGAAGAACAAATAGAATTTGATAATTTAGATATTGATTTTAATGATTTAAATGGAGAGGAATTAAGTTTAGAAGATGTACTTTAACAAGATTATTTATCATAAAAACGCTAAAAAATTTATTAAAAAAAATAAAATTATAGGTCTTAAATTTATGATGACTTTTGAAGATATTGCCCAAAACAAAGAAAATTTAAAAAAATATGATATAAAAAAATATTATAGTAAAGATTTTGATGATATTTTTAGATTAAGATTAGGAACATATAGAGCAATATTTAGAGTAATTAATGATAAAATTATTATATATGTATTAGATATTGCAAGTCGAGGAGATATTTATAAAAAATAAGAAAGGGGCTGTTGCAAAT
>NZ_LOQI01000099.1 GCF_001517915.1 Oceanivirga salmonicida
TGCAAATAATAAATGAAAATAATATAGAGTTAAAATCAATAGATTCTTATGCCAATTCTTTATTAGTAAGAATAATATTAAACCTATTACCTATGATATTATTGATATCTATATTTATGTTTTTATCAAGAAGACTTATGGGTGGCGGTTCAGGTGGAGTTAATCCATTTAATATGGGTAAAACAAAAGCTAGAGTAAAAGAAAAACCTAATGTTAAATTTGAAGATGTTGCTGGATTAGATGACATTAAAGAAGAATTAACAGAAGTAGTACAATTTTTAAAAGACCCAAGTAAATTTTTAGAAGTAGGAGCAAGAGTTCCAAAAGGTGTTCTTTTATTAGGAATGCCAGGAACTGGTAAAACTTTATTAGCCAAAGCATTAGCAGGAGAATCTGGGGCATCGTTTTTCAATATTTCAGCATCTGAATTTGTTGAAATGTATGTAGGTGTCGGGGCTTCTAGAGTTAGAGACTTATTTGAAGAAGCTAAGAAAAATAAACCATCAATAATATTCATAGATGAAATAGATGCCATAGGTAGAAAAAGAGGTATGAGTAGAAATGGTGGAAATGATGAAAGAGAACAAACATTAAATCAATTATTAGTTGAAATGGATGGATTTGATACTGATGCACAAATAATAATAGTAGCAGCAACAAATAGAGAAGATGTATTAGATGAAGCATTATTAAGATCAGGAAGATTCGATAGAAGAATAGCAGTTTCAGCACCAGATTTAAATGCAAGAATACAAATATTAGAAGTACATGCAAGAAATAAAAAATTATCAAAAGATGTTAAGTTAGAAGATATTGCTAAAATTACTCCAGGTTATGTTGGAGCAGATTTAGAAAATATTTTAAATGAAGCAGCAATATTTGCAGCAAGAGATAATAGAAAAGTAATAACAATGGCTGATTTAGATGAAGCTGTTGATAAAATTGGTATGGGATTAGGGCAAAGAAATAAAAAAATATCTGAATATGATTTAAAACTAACAGCATATCATGAAGGTGGACATGCTTTAATGGCAAGTATATTGCCGCATGCAGATAAGGTACACAAACTTACAATAATACCAAGAGGAAATGCTGGTGGGTTTATGATGCCTTTACCAAAAGATCAAATGTATATAAGTAAAAATAAAATATTAGATGAAATAATAGTTGCGTTTGGTGGAAGAGCTGCTGAGCAAGTTATGATGGATGATATAAGTACAGGAGCATCATCAGATATAGAAGCAGCAACAAGAAGAGCAGATGCTTATGTTAGATATTATGGTATGAGTGATTTAGGTGCTATACATTTAGTTGATAATCAAGAATCATTTAAAAATACTATAAGTGAAGAAACAAACAGAGAAATAGAATTAGAAGTAAGAAAAATATTGAAAAAACAATATGATAAAACAGTAGAATTAATAAAAGAAAATAAAGATAACTTAGAAAAAATAGCAAAATTAGTTTTAGAAAAAGAAACTATAACTGGTACTCAAGTAAGAGCTTTAATAGCAGGTAAAACTGTTGAAGAAGTTAAAGAAATGAGTAGTGAAGAATTAGAAAAATATTATTAATATTGATTTTTGTAAAAAAAAATGATATCATAACTAAGTATCAAAAAATTGTATAAGGAGGTTGAATATGGCACATACTAAATCATCTAAAAAAAGAGTTGTTTTAGGAGAAAGAAACAGATTAAGAAATCAAGCAACTAAAAGTAGAGTAAAAACTTTCGTTAAAAAAGTTATTGGAGCTGTTGAAAGTAATAATGTCGACGAAGCTAAGACAGCACTATCTGCAGTATATAAAGAATTAGATAAAGCAGTAACTAAAGGAGTTTTAAAACAAAATACAGCATCAAGAACTAAGTCAAGACTTTCTTTAAAAGTAAAAGCTTTAGGATAATTGTAAATTTTTATAAAAATTTATTAATGCACTTAAATGGTGCATTTTTTTTTATAAAAAATTAAATTTTTTTTGTTAATAATTATGCATTTTTACATATTTTTTAAAATAAAAAATTCCTCTATTGAGGAATTAATTAATATATAACATAAGTGGTATATTAAGTAATGATTTATCAAGACTTAATAAAGGAATTTTGCCTTTAATTTCATTTTTAAGTTTTATTTCTTTTTCTACATGAACTAACTTATAATCTTCTATTTTCAAATATTTAGCTAATTCTTTAATAGTATCATCTAGTGTACCTATTTTATCAACTAGTCCAATTTCTTTTGCTTCTAGTCCAGTCCATACTCTACCACCTGCAATAGGTTCTAATTTTTTATCTGTCATAATTCTTGCTCTCATAACAACTTTTTTAAATTCTTCATAAACTTGTATCATTTGATTTTGGAATAAAGTTTCAGATTTAGGACTAAGTTCTTGTGTTAAATCTCCAAATTCTGTAGTTTCCCCTTTTTGTATACCAGAATAATTTACTCCAATTTTATCAAGTAAATTTTTAAAGTTAGGGTAAAGAGCAACCACTCCTATAGAACCTGTTATAGTTGATTTATTTGCGAAAATCTTTTGTCCGCTACTTGCAATAAAATAACCACCTGAAGCACAAACATCTTTCATACTTATGAATATAGGAATATTTTTAAATTCTTGTTTTAACATTGAATGTATTAAACTAGATTCATATGCTGAACCACCAGGAGAATTAATTTCAATAACTAAACCTTTTAAATTATCTAATTCTTTAATTTTTTTGACTTTCTTATATACTTCATCGAAACATAAACCTGTTTTACTAATAGAACCTTCTAATGACATAACAGAAATTATATTCTTAGATTTCTTTTTCTTTTTCTTAGGTTTATAACTAGAAATATTCATTAATTTCTCATCTTCATTTATAAGCTTATATTTATGAATTTTACCATCTATTAAACCTTTATAATCATCTTTTAAAAATATGTTACCATCAACTATATCATTAGTAATATCAATATTTCTATATTGTTTTACTTTTTCAATAAAATATTCTAAATTCTTATCGTATAGTCTAGTAAGATTTTCTTTTAAATTATCTGACATTTCATCTAACTTATAATTTTCACCATAAGATTTAAAATCTCCAACATGTATAGCCTTAACTGTTATACCCAATTTATCTAATAAGTTCTTGTAATATGGTAATTTTCTAGAATAAGCTTGTATCATTAAATATGAATTTTTAGTTTTTACTAAATATATTTTACTTGCTAATAGGGCAGTTAAATAATTTTGTCTAGTAAATATAGACGCAACTGCTATAACTTCCTTTTTCTTTTTTAAATTATTAAATATGGGTTCAAGTTCTTCACTTTGAGTTTGAGTAAGTTCTAACTCATCTAAATCTAATATTATTTTTTCTATCTTATCATCGTTTACCATTGCTTCCAATTTCTTTTTTAAGGTTAGAAAAGATACTTTTTCATCTAATAAACTAATTTTTTTATCATAAATAATATCAAGTGAAGATATTAATATGGTTTTTGCTTTTTTTTGACTTATACCGTCTCCATCATCTTTTTGTTTAATTTTAAGGAAAATTAATAAAAATATAAGGGCTAAAATCAAAACTATAAAAATAGTTGTAACAATAGAATTTAATAATATGTAAATAATCTGCATTTGTCCTCCTTGTATAATATACTTACTTTAAAATAGAACTATAAGTCCTAATGAATTTGTTAGGAAAAAAAGTCCAACAAATTTTTTATGTAAACTTTTAAAATTGTCATCTATACCAACATAACCTAGTAATAATATAATAGTAATAACTAAATAAATAATATTGATATATGGATAATATTTATATGCTAATAATAAAATATAAAACGGTATAAAGTTTATTGATATAAATATTGAAACAGCAGTAAGTAATAAATTTAAAGTTAATAATAATATAGAAACAGTTTCAAGATTATTAATTTTTAAAAATATTAATATAGATACTACTAATTCTGAAATAAGCATTAATAAAAAAATATAATATATAAAAATAGTTCTTACCTCCAATTAATTTGATAATATAATTTTAGCATAAAAATATTAAAATAACTATAATAAAAAGAAAAAATATGAAAAGGAAATCGTAAATACTAAGAATAAAGAAAAAAAGAAAAAGCTTTTTCAAAAAAAAGTAAAA
>NZ_LOQI01000100.1 GCF_001517915.1 Oceanivirga salmonicida
AATTCATACAGGAGATTATAAAACATACGGAGAAGAATATTATAGTACAGAAATGTCAGAGTTAAAGAAAAAAGAAGTTAGTGATATACTTAATACTAGAATGAATAATTTTTTTGATATAGTAAGTAAATATAAAAAAATAGATAAAAAAGTTTTTGAAAATAAGATATATAATGGAGATTATGTATTATTAAATAGTTTAAGTGCAAATGAGTTAAAATTAGTAGATAGTGTTAAATCATATAATGATTTTTTAGAAGAAAATAATATTAATGTTGATAAAACAGTTGATTTTGAAGACATAAAATTTAATATAAATAATAATAAAAATTTAATAGCAGTTCTTGACTTAGAAGGACCAATATCATCTACTGATGAGAATTTAAATTTTTCAATAAATATGTATGATATAGAAAATAAATTAAAGTTAATAAAGAAAAATAAAAATATTAAAGCATTAATATTAAGGGTTAATTCACCAGGTGGTGTAGCTTTTGATTCAGAAATGATATATAAAAATATATTAAAATTAAAAGAAGAACTTAATATACCAGTGTATGCTTCTGTATCAAACATTTCAGCTTCAGGTGCTTACTTTATTTCATTAGCTGCTGACAAAATATATGCAAGTAAATCAAGTGTGGTAGGCTCAATAGGTGTTGTAAGTTTAAGACCAACAGCAAGTAAATTATTAGATAATTTAAAAATTAATACTACAAATATAACTATGGGTGAATATGTAGATTTGAATAATATTTATCATAAATTAACTGAAATAGAGAAAAATAAAATAACTCAAAGACTAGAAACTATCTATATGAGTTTTAAAGAAAAAGTAGCAAAATCTAGAAATTTAAATTTAGATAGAGTAGAAGAAATAGCAAAAGGACAAGTTTATTTAGCAGAAAAAGCAAAAGAACTTGGATTAATAGATAAAATAGGTGGAATAGAAAAAGTAATATCAGATATTGCGAAAGACAATGATATTAATAAATATAGTATAATTGAGTATAATAATGATATGAGCATTAATGATTATCTAAGTAAAATAGGTAATTATACTATTGCACCAGAAGTGAAAAATATAAGAGAAGTTTATTCTGATGCATATAGAGAATATATATTTATTAAATCAAATGCTAATAAAGCAATGTTTTATGAATATGATTTATATTAAAAATTAAGTAGGAGAAATCCTACTTTTTTAGTGGTCAATAATTAAAAAAAATATGAAAAGATTTGAAACTTGTTAATATATAAAATAGGGTTAAAATTTAATATATGGAGGTGTGTTTGTGTTAAATAATAGAGAATTAGATATTTTGAAAATATGTTCTACGAGTAATATTAATAATATAAATATTGAATATTTTTTATCTAAATTTGGTATATCTATTAGAGCTTTTCAATATAATATAAATAATATAAATTTTTATTTATCGAATAATAATTATGACAAAATATTGACAAAAAAAGGGAAAGTTATTTTTTTAAGAAATCAAATAAAAAATTTTTTAATTAATTTTAATAATTTAGATTTAAGTAGAGATGAAAAGCTTAATATAGTATATCTTTATTTATTATTTAACGATAAAGGTCTAAATGTAACAAGATTAGCTAATAAAATAAAAGTATCAAGAAATACTTTAAAATCATATATGAATAATTTAGATAATAAACTCGAATATGTACATGGTAAAGGATATTTTTTAAGAAAAAATAATATTTATAAGGCAAAAAAACTATTTAATATAATAAATAATGAAAATTTATATTCATACATGGAAGAAGTTATTGATAAAGATTTATATCATAAAATTAAAAAGTTTATAGTAGAACTTAATAAAAAAATAGAATTAAATTTAGATGAAAATACATATAAGCAAATTTTATCGTATATTTATTGCTTAATTAAATATCCAGATAATTCAGAAGTTATCAACAATTTTTTATCAGTGGATGAAAAAATTATAGAATTAACTATAAAAAAATATTTTGGAAATATTAAATCAATTAATCAAATTATTGATTTGTTTATAGGGGTATCATTAACTGATAATATAGAATACTGGTTAAATGAAAGTTTTTTATTAGGTAAAATAATAAAAAATGTTAGTAATCAAATTGATTTTGATTTAACCAATGATAAAATTTTATATGACTTTTTACTAAGTCATATAAAGGTTTGTATATATAGATTAAAAAAGAATATAGTTTTAAATAATGGTACATATAGAGATTTAATATTAGAGGATGATCCATTGATTAAAGTTGTAAAAAATGCAGTAAAAGAAATGGAACAAACATTTAACATTAAATTTACAGAAACAGAAATTTCATTACTCGTGTTTCATTTTAAAGCCTCAATAGAAAGATTAAAACACTCTAGTGTAAAAAAGGTTGTTTTAGTATGTGGTATGGGTTATGGTAGTTCTAAGGTATTAGAATATAATTTAAAAGAAAATTTTGATATTGATATTGTTGATGTTTTGCCAGTTCATTTATTAAATGAAAAAATATTGAAAAAAGACAATATAGATTATATTTTAACAACTGTGGATTTAGATATAGATGCGATAAAAATAAATCCACAATTAAAAGTTGAAGATTATCAGAAGATACTTAAATTAGGCATTAAAAGAAAGAAATATAAAATCTCAGTTGATGATTTTATAACTGAAATAGAAAATATTAAAAACACGAAAAATTTAAAAAAATATCTTTTGGATAAATATAAAAATATTTTTTATCAAGAAAATAAAAATATTGATGATATAGAAAGTATATTAACAAAAGAAAAAGTTATTTTTAAAAATAAAGTAAATACTTGGCAGGAAGCCATAAATATAGTTGGAAATAATTTAGAAAAAATTGGTGCAACCATGCCTAAATATAAAAATAAAATGATTGAAAATATTAATAGATTAGGGCCTTATGTAGTAATAGAAAATGGTATAGCAATACCACATGCTAATATAATGGATGGTGTTTTAAAAACGGATATATCAATTTTAATTTTAAAAGAAAATATTTCTTTTAATGCTGAGAAGAGTGCAAGAATATTTTTTGCATTTTCAAGTATAAATAAAGATGCACATTTAGGAATACTTAATAATTTATATAATTTGATATTAAGACCTAATTTTTTAGAAAAAATTGATAAAATAGATACATACGAAAAATTTAAAGAATATATATTAAAAGGAGAATATGGCAATGTTTAATCATGAAAATATACAATGTATTGACACTGTTAAAGATTATAAAGAAGCAATTAGAATTTCATCGAAACCTTTAATAAAAAAAGGTAAAATTAATAATTTATATGTAGAAAAAATAATTGAAAATGTGGACAAGTTGGGTTTTTATATAGTCATAGATGATTTTGTAGCTATGCCACATGCTAGACCTGAAGATGGGGTTAATGAAACATCAATTTCATTTTTAAAAGTAAATTCTGGTATTAATTTTGGAGATAATAAAATTTATTTAATATTTACTTTGGCATCAAAAAATTCTGATGAACATATAGAAATACTAAAAAAAATAATGGAAATATTGCAAAATGAAAAAATAAAGAAAAAATTACTAGAAGCAAAAAATATAGAACAAATATATAAAATTTTAAAATAATAAAGGTAATGGAAAGTAACATATGAAAAAATATGAAATTTATCTTAGATTAATAAAAAAGTCAGTGTATAAAAATAAAATTATTCTAATATAATAGAATAACTTGAAAAAAATATATTACAAAATACCAACCATAAGTTGGTTAAAGGACAATTAAAATTGAATATTCAATTACTTAATTTAAACTTGATATATTCAAATACATAGGACCATTTATCAGGAATAAGTAAATTGTCTACTTTAACATTTTTATCAATAAAATTTAAAGTGTTCTTAAATTTGCCTTTT
>NZ_LOQI01000101.1 GCF_001517915.1 Oceanivirga salmonicida
TTTTGAGTAATTACAACTTTCAATTTTCCTTTTTCCTCCATTTTAACTAAACTTGTATGAGCAAGATTTGGTAAAACTCCATGTACTATTAATTTTTCTTTATAGAACTTATAAAACTCATTAGGGTGTTTCACAAAAAAACTATGAGATAGTATAGTTTCTGGCGGATAATCATATTTTTGATTATATAATCCATCTACACTTCTAAAATCTGGTATTCCACTTTCTGTTGAAACTCCTGCACCACCAAAAAAGACTATATTATTACTCTCATTATACATTTTTTGTAATTTTTCAATTTTATCTTCCATAATTATTACCTCATATTCTAAATATATAGAAATGACTATATTTTCATTAATAATTTTATTTATTTCTTATATTTATCCTATTATTTCTCAATTTCCAATTGTAATCTTTGAATTATTTTTCATATGGTTTAATATTTTTTTTCTCTTTTTGACAAATTCTTTGTATCATTCTTTGTATCGTTGATATAATTCATATTATATAATGTGATTATTATTATATTCTTTGATATATTAAAATCTAGTTGTTTATCAAAATTTTTATAGTCATCTAATATTCTTCTAATTCTAGTTGCGTAATTTTCTATATAATCAGCTTTATCTAATGCTTCTACAGTTATTAAATTTCTTCTATCTGTAGAACCATTTTTTATATTTTCTAATGTTAATACATTAGGAAGTGATCCTGATGAAAATATAGATACCCTATCATCATAAAATTCTATCTTTATATTTCCACTCATTGTCTAGTCTCTATGACAATATGCATTTTCCCTTAATACTCTTTCTAGATAATCTCTTCCCAGTTATAACTATCTTTCTTTTATTTATTATATTTGCATATATCCTTTAATCCTCCTAAATTGTTTTATATTTATAATTAAATAACATTTAATTTAACAACAATTTAACCAACCCAACCATCTTATCCTTTTCCTTTGGATCTGAATTTGCTATAACTAATGTTAAAGTTGATAATGCTTGTGGGTTAATTTTATCTATAAAGTTATATCCAAATTTATTTAATAACCATATAAATGAAAATGCTCCACTACGTTTATTTCCATCATTAAATGGATGATTCTTTACAACAAAATATAATAAGTGTGCTGCTTTTTCTTCAACACTTGGATAAACATCTTGTCCAAATACACTTTGAAATACATTTCCAAATATTCCTGCTAATGCATCCTTATTTTTCTCTTGAGCAAACATTATTGTTGCTTCTTTTTTTCTAATTAATTCATTTTTTAAAATTTCTATATCTTTATATAATTCTGATACTAATATATTACTATCTATACTATTTTCAACTTTGGGGAATGAACTTTTATCAAATCTATCTAATGTAAACCAAGTATTCGAAAAAGATCTTATTAATTCTAATATATCTGAACTTTTAATTAGCTTATTATCATTTACTAATAAATTTAAGTTATCTAATGTTTCTAAAAATGCTCTTTTATTATCCATAAGTTTTTTCTCATTTAATGCATAACCTTTTAACATATACTCTTTTAATATGTTAGTTGCCCATTTTCTAAAATCTATACCTCTTTTAGATTTTACTCTATAACCTAAAGATATAATCATATCTAAATTATAGTGTTCTATTTGATATGTTTTCCCATCTGTTGCAGTTGTCGCAAAATTTGCGATAACTGAATTATCTAATTCTTCTTTTAAAATATTATTAATATGTTTTCCTATTGTTTTTATATCTCTATCAAAAAGTATAGATAAATCTTTTCTATTTAACCAAACCGTATCACCATCAATTTCAACTTTAACTGGTATTTCTAATTCCCCATTTTTATAAATTATTAATTCTTTTCCCATACTATTCTCCATTTTTTTATCATATTCTTTAGCTACTCTTGACTTAATAAAATTTCTAATACTTTTTACGGCCAAAGATTCTCATCTATATCAATAATATTTTCCGACATTATTCCTCCGAAACTTTTTATTAATTTTATAATTATATTACTTTATTTTCCTTAATTGTAATTAAAAATATATATTCATAATTATATTTTAAAAATCTCATTATAATTACTAACCTTTTAAAATTAATATTATATATTATATCATTTTTCTTTTAATTCTCATATAATTTTTTAATATTCCATTAATTATTTTTAATATCCCACTTACATTGCTTTTTTAGCAATCTATAATACTTATAATATTACACATATATTACTTATATAAATTATTAATTACTCTCTATATTTATCTATATAACTTATTACATAACTTTATTAAGTAAAAAAAAAATACTTCTATTTTAGTTTTTGTAATCTAATTATAATTTCTTTTCTTTACTATTAAATATAGTATATCTTAAATATGCATTGGATAAATCCTTATAATTTTTTTTATTTTCAATTAATTCTAACACTCTTTTTATAAATCCTTCTCTTTTTTCACATAAATATAATAATCTTAATATTAATTCTTCATCTAAAGAATACATATCTTCTAATGTTATGTTTTCAACTGGATAATCATCAAAAATTATATATTTCCAAAGATTATATGTACAATTATTCATTATACCATTTTTAAAGAAAGTCTTTTTATCTAATAACATTTTTTTTATCTTTTTTTTCGATTCAACACTTATCTTATTTTCTAATGTCAACATTAATATTGCAAAATATAAATCAGATGAACATCCTCTAGATTTTATTATTTTATCGATAAGAATATTCTCTAATTTATATTTATAAAATTTAAATTTACTTTCTTCTAAATATTCATATGATACTAAAATACTATATATATTTGCATCAAAATTAATTAATAAATACTCAGAGATAGATTTTATATAATCCCATCTTATATTATTGCTAAATATACCTAATAATTCCATTTTTTCAAAATGACACTCTTTATACTCTCTATCTAATAATCTATATAATTTTGAATTTTTTCTTAATTTAGAGTAGTTATTTTCTTTATATAAAATAATTAGTTGTTGTATAGCAACACTAATCTCTTTTCCATCATATATATATTCCTTTTTTATCTTTTTATATATTTTAAACATATTATATATATTATCAATTATTTTATGTTTAGCAACATTTTTTTTAGACATATATAAAAATTTTGAATAATTTAAAATCAACACTTCACAATCATAAACAATATCCAAATTTATTTTATTTAAAATTTTCTTATAGTCTTTATCACTAAATTTAATTCTCCATATTATATTCATAATGTTTTTTATAATCTCATTAGATATTTTTGATTCTTTATTATTAAATTTAAAATAATTTTCAAATAATTTCATAAATTTTTTCTTTGTTTTTTCATTAATATATAACTCTTTTATATTATATTCAACTAATAGCTTATCCAATATTTTAGAATCCATATTTAACATTATATATATATCAAAATAATCAAATTCGCTTATTCTGTTACTTTTACCATTATAATCATAAAGTGTTTTGATATATGATTCAAATAGTATTGTTATATAATTTTTATATATTTCATGTTGTATGCTATCATTATATACCAACCCATTAAATACAATATAATTAAATATGTCTCTCATATCTAATTTTATCCTATCAATTTTTCTTAATCCTGTCATTTGATAAGAATTATTTCTCTTTATTTCAATTATATTTTCAAACATTTGTTCATTAAAATTTTTCAATATTTTTTGATCGTAAATATCCTCATATAATTTTATTTCTTTTGTAAATGATAATAAATAATTTTTCTTTAATTCTTCTCTTCTTTCTCTTATATCTGTAATATCATAATTTTCAAATTCATTAATCCTTTTAAGTTCAACTAATAATTGAATATTATTAAT
>NZ_LOQI01000102.1 GCF_001517915.1 Oceanivirga salmonicida
TACATATTTTTTGTTTTTCACATTACATATGAAAAGCACCTTTCATATCACAACTTAAGTCACGAGTGTTCAGGTGCATTTTATAAAATTGAACTATTTTTTAATAGTCCAATTATTTTTTTCTTATAAAAACATTGCCATATATATTGGTAAATGTAAAATGCCATCTTTTATCATTAAATCTTTTTGATATAGTATAATTGATTCTCCTATTTTTTTATTAAATTTAACTCTAAATTTATCTAATGAAGAATGTTTTCTATAAGATGATGATTTAACTTCAACTGGAAATATTTTTTTATGATTAGATAAAATAAAATCTATTTCCATATTATTTTTCCTGTTTTCTAAATCATTTCTAGAATAAAAAAACAAATTATGACCTTTTGATTTTAACATTTGTGCCACTATATTTTCCATGAACATTCCTTCGTTAATATTTATTTTATCAAGCAGTATATTCTTGTATAAATCATTATTTTCATATTCATTATCATAAAAAATTTGTGTTACCAGAAGTCCAGTATCTGCCATATAGCATTTTCTAGTAGAAAAATTACTACTTAAAGATAATCCTACATTAGGATCTGTACAATTAAAGCATGTATTTATTATCATAGCATCAGCTAACCATAAAAATGAGTCTTCATAGTCTCTAAATCTAGCATTTTTTGATAATGATGATAAGACATATTTTTTTTCTTTTTTAGATAATTGCCCTGGAATTTCATCAAATATTGATAAAACTTTATTTTGATTAGAACCAGCAAATTTTGCAATATCATTTCTATATAGTGTTAAAATATCTCTTTTTATAGAATCTACTTTGTAAAAATCTTTACTTTTTATATATTCATTCACAACTTGTGGCATTCCACCAACTAACATATATTGCCTAAAATCATTTAAAACTTTTTTATGTAATAAATTTCCTAATTCTTTTCTTTCATTAAAAAAATTTTCTAAAATAGGAATTGTATTTGTATCTCCTAAAGCCCATAAAAATTCTTCAAAATCTAATGGATTTAATACCATATATTTTTCTTCAGATGGAATAATAATGTTTTCTATATTCCTTTTTATAGATAATAAAGAACCTGTTTCAATATAATCATATCTTCCATCTTGTACTAAATATTTTATTAACTGTCTTGCCCTAGGAAACATTTGTATTTCATCAAAAACTATCAAAGTTTCTCTTTCATAAAATTTAACCCCATAAAATGTAGATAATTTAAGAAAAAATAAATCTAAATCATAACTTTCTTCTATAAATAAATTAGTAATTTCTTTTGGTACATTCCCAAAATCTATAATAAGATAAGACTTGTATTCATTTTTAGCAAATTCTTCACATAACCAACTTTTACCTACTCTTCTAGCTCCATTAATCAGTAAAGCAGTTTTTCCGCCAAAATTATTTTTCCATTCTAACATTTTATTATATGCTTTTCTTTTCAACATACAACCACCTCTAATATCAATATAGCATATTTTTCACGAAATAACAACATTATATTTCATATTTTTTCACGAAATCACATGTTCAATATTCTAATTTTCGCACGAAATTACATGTTTTATTTTTTAATTTTTTCACGAAATAACACTTTTAACAAAAAAATATGTGTCTTTTTAAAAAAACACATATTATATATTTATATTTAAAGCATTGTAGATACAACTATCATAATGGTAGAAAGAACTCCCATCATAGCCATTATTGGTAAAACAAATTTAACCCATTTATCATAAGTAACACCTACTAATTCTAATGTTACTAACACTAATCCTGTTGGAGTAATAAATGCCATAAATCCTTGTCCCCAGTTATATGCACTTACTACAACTGATCTTGAAAGACCAACTGTATCTGCTAAAGGAGCCATTATTGGCATAGATAAAGTAGCTAACCCAGATGATGATGGTATAAAGAAACCTAATATTGAGAATAATCCCATTTGTACTATTCCAAATAATCCCTTATTCATCCCTTCAACTATTTGTGTACAATAGTATAATAATGTATCTGAAATAAATCCATTATTCATAACTGTATTTATAGAACGAGCTAATCCTATTATCAATACAACACCTACTAAATCAGCTGCTCCTTTCATAAATGAACCAACTGCTACTTTTTCACCTATTCCTGAAATGATAATAACGAATAAACCAACTGCTAAAAATAGTGCTGACATTTCATTAAACCACCATCCACCTTTAGAAACTCCCCAAACCATAACTGGGAATGCTAAAGCAAAAGCTAATAATGAAAGTGATATTCTCCATGTGAAATTAATTTCGGCATCTGGATTATAGTCTTTTAAAAATTTGGCACTGATTTCTTCTTCTTGACCATACACAACTGATTTTGTTGGATCTTTTTTAACTCTTTGAGAATACCAGTATAAATAAGCTAATGTTATAAAATAAGCCATAATCAAAGTTATTAATCTAATTTTTAAACCTTGATCAAATGTAATACCTGCAGCTTGTGATGCAATAACAACTGAAAATGCATTAACTGTAGAATACATTGTCCCTATTGATGCTCCTAAACTAATTGATGCTATAGCTGTAATAACATCAAATCCTGCAACTAAAAATAATGGTAATAAAATTGGATAAAATGCTATAGTTTCTTCTGCCATACCATATGTTGTACCCCCAATAGTTACAAGTGTAAATACTATAACGATTAATAAAAATTCTTTTCCTTTTGTTTTTCTAGATAATGCTGCCATTCCAGCTTCAAATGCTCCCATTTTATTAAGCACACCTATAACTCCACCTAATATTAAAACGAATATCATGATATCAACTGATTCATTAAATCCTTGTATAGGTGCTCTTACTAATTCTAAAACACTTTGTGGATGCTGTTCAATTTGAATATAGCTTCCTGGTATTGCTACTGGTTTTTGTATATCCCCAGATTCAAATTTATCTAGTGTTAACTTTATATTTAACTCATCTAATACTTCTTGTGTTGCTGGTTTTGCTAAAGTTTCACCACTATGACTTGTAATAATAAATTCTTTTGTTGTTCCTTCATATTTTAAACGAGAAAATTTACCTGCTGGAACTACATAAGTCAAAATTATCGCTAACACTAAAACAATATATAATACTGTAAATGAAGTTGGAAAACTTCTTTTTTTCTTATCAGTCATTTTCAATGCATAATAAACATATTTTACATATTTGTAAATATATTTTATTACACTTCCCCCTCCCTTTATTTTTTTATTACATTATCTCTTTCTAATATTATACCCTAATTTTTTAAAAAGCATAATTATCATTTTTATTTTTCGCTTGCTTTTTTATTTTTTTTTAAATATACTTTAATTAAGACCATTAATATAAAGGAGACCAACTATGAT
>NZ_LOQI01000103.1 GCF_001517915.1 Oceanivirga salmonicida
AGGATTTAATATCTATAAGTAGTGATAAAAAGATATTTGATATAGTAGATGATATAATGTATAAAAATACTAAATTTAATGATATACCAACTAACCTATATATGCCAATAATATATAGTTTATACAAAGAATTTGAAATATTACATAAATTACATAATTTAAAATTAAGTTTAGACTATAATAAGTTTAAAGATGAATTTAATGAATATAAAGAAATATTTCCTATGTCATATTACCCAATTTATTTAAGAAATAAGAAAATAATTAATTTTAGCAAAAAATCTTGTTTTAAGATACTTTTAGACCTTAATAAATATGAGACTATGATAAAGCAAGGTAAAATAGATGATAAATTAGCATTTTGGTATATATTTGAGAGTATTAGGAAAGAGAGAAAGTAGTTTTGGTGAGGTTCCAAATTGGAACCTCATAAAGAAAACAAAGTAAATTTAATATAAATAGATGGAAAGGTGAGAAAATTGGCAGAAAAAAATAATGCAAATATAGGGTTTGAAAAAGAAATTTGGGAAGCAGCTTGTGTATTGTGGGGTCATATTCCAGCAACAGAATATAGAAAAGTTATAATAGGATTAATTTTTTTGAGATATATTTCTTCAGCATTTGAGAATAAATATAAAGAGCTTGTAGAAGAAGGTAAAGGATTTGAAAATGATGTTGATGAATATATTTCAGAAAACATATTTTATGTACCAATAGAAGCAAGATGGAATAAAATAGCAGAATCAGCTCATACACCTGAAATAGGAAAAATTATTGATGATGCAATGAGAGCAATAGAAAAAGAAAATCCTAAATTAAAAGGAGTATTGCCTAAAAATTATGCAACACCGGATTTAGATAAGCAAGTATTAGGAAATGTGGTTGATATATTTACTAATAAAATAGATATGAAAAATACAAAATCAGATGAAGATTTACTTGGTAGAACTTATGAATATTGTATTGAAAAATTTGCAGAAGTAGAAGGTAAAAAAGGTGGAGAATTTTATACTCCACAAAGTATTGTTAAAACAATAGTTGAAGTTTTAAAACCATATGAAAATTGTCGTGTTTATGATCCTGCGTGTGGTTCTTGTGGAATGTTTGTTCAATCTGTTAAATTTATTGAAGCACATAGTGGGAATAGAAATAGTATATCAGTGTATGGTCAAGAATCAAATTCTGATACTTGGAAAATGGCGAAAATGAATATGGCAATAAGAGGAATAGATGCTGATTTAGGAGAACATCATGCTGATACATTTTTTAGAGATTTACACCCAACATTAAAAGCTGATTTTATAATGGCTAATCCACCTTTTAATTTATCAAATTGGGGACAAGATAAATTAATTGATGATGTAAGATGGAAATATGGAATTCCACCAGCAAATAATGCAAATTATGCATGGATACAACACATGATACATCATTTATCACCAAATGGTAAGTTAGGTCTTGTATTGGCAAATGGAGCTTTATCAAGTCAAACTTCTGGAGAAGGAGATATAAGAAAACAAATTATAGAAGCTGATTTAGTAGAAGCTATTGTTGCATTACCTACTCAATTATTTTATTCAGTAACTATACCAGTAACTTTATGGTTTATATCTAAAAATAAGAAAAATAAAGGGAAAACATTATTTATCGATGCTAGAGAACTTGGTTATATGGTTGATAGAAAACATAGAGACTTTACTGATGAAGATATACAAAAAATAGCTATTACTGTTGAAAAATATCAAAATCATGAATTAGAAGATGAATTAGGATTCTGTAAAGTAGCAACAATTAAGGAAATAGAAGAACAAGATTATATTTTAACTCCAGGAAGATATGTTGGAATAAAAGAAGATGATGAAGATGATGAGCCATTTGAAGAAAAAATGACAAGACTTACATCAGAATTATCAGAAATGTTTGAACAATCTCACGAACTTGAAGAAAAAATAAGAGAGCAGTTAGGGGCTATTGGGTATGAAATATAAGTTGAAAAAATTTACATTATCAGAAATTTCTGTTGGGAATAAAGGAAACTACGGAATTTCAGCTTCTGCAATTGAATTTTCTAATGATTTACCAACTTATTTAAGAATATCTGATATAAGTGATGATGGAACATTAAATAAAAATAAAATGATGTCAATAGATGATGATAATGCATCTAAATATATTTTAAAAAAAGATGATATTGTATTTGCTAGAACTGGTGGAAGTACAGGTAGAAATTATTTTCATGACAGCGAAGAAGAATATATATATGCAGGTTTTTTAATAAAATTTAGTATTGATAAAAAAAAAGTAAATCCTAAATATATTAAATATTACTGTCAATCTAAGGAATACTATAATTGGATATATTCTTTTAAAAGTGGCAGTACAAGAGGAAATATAAATGCTAAAACACTTGGAGAGTTACCTATTTTTCTGCCAGAAAGAATCATCCAAAATAAAACGGTAGAGATATTAAGATATTTAGATAAAAAAATAGAATTAAATAATAAGATAAATGATAATTTAGAACAACAAGCACAGGCTATATTTAAATCTTGGTTTAATAATTCTGAACCTAATGGAAAACTTAAAGATATAATTTTAGAAAATCCAAAATCTAAAATAAAAGTTGGTGATGTTAAAAAAAATAATGGACAATATCCTTTTTTTACGAGTGGGCAATCAATATTATCATACTCTTTTCCGCTAGTAAATGGTAGAAATTGTTTCTTAAATACTGGAGGAAATGCTGATGTCAAATTTTATATTGGCAAAGCATCATACTCTACTGATACTTGGTGTATTTTTGCTAAAAATAAATTAACGGATTATTTGTTTCTATTACTATTATCAATTAAGAATGAAATAAATGATCAATATTTTGAAGGCTCAGCTTTAAAACATTTACAAAAAAAATCATTAAAAAACAAAGAAATTTATATACCATTTGACAATGAAATAATAGAATTTAACAAATTAATAATTCCAGTTTTTGATAATATTATTAATAATAAAATACAAAATAAAAAGTTATCGTTATTAAGGGATTCTCTATTACCAAAACTTATGTCTGGTGAAATAGATGTCTCTAATATTGCTATTTAAGCTGATAAATTATCATTTAGTGTATTAATAACAACTCTTCTGGACGGCAAGAGTTAATTTTAACGGGAAGCCGTTCTAATTCATTTTCCTGAATTTTTGAAAGGAGAATTGAAATGAAAGAAAAGTTAATGACAGATATTATTCAGGGTATGCTTCCATACCTTAATAATTATGAAATGAAAAAATTAAAGGAAGTATTAGAATATACCTTTTATCAATATAAGGATGAAGAGAATTTAGAAGATAGAGCTAATGATAATGATAGTTT
>NZ_LOQI01000104.1 GCF_001517915.1 Oceanivirga salmonicida
ATATTTATATATTCCTGTGTCAAAGTCATTACCATGATTATTGTATGAAAATGAAACATAGAATGGATTTTTCTTTTTATTTGTCATTATTATATTTGAGTATCCTTCTTTTGAAGAAGGTTCTATACTCACATTTATATCATTGCCTTTTGCATAATTAAAGTTCTCTATTAAGGTATCTATTTGCTCTATAGTATACTCTTGCCCCTTTCTAATACCTGAACTTAGATACAAGGGTATTACTGTTTCTTTATTATTATAAAATACCTTATCTACTTTACTTGCATAAAGGCTTATTGGTAATAGTAAATATATTATCTTTTTCAATGTGATCTCCTTTATTTTAATATTTTATAAAAATCTATAAAAAACGATGTGGAATATCTACTTCTATATCGTAAATATTATTAAAATTTATTTTTGCCATTACTCCTACTTCTTCATCTACCTTAAAATAAAATTCAATTAATATATCTCCATTTTCTTCAAATGCATAAGAAGTTGGTCTTACTAAATCTACTATTTTTTCATTACCACTTAAATAATCTTTAAAATCATAGTATTCTGATAATGAATCAAAATTCATTTTTATATAATCTTTTATTTTTTCTATTATTATATTAGAAATAACTTTTTCATTTATTAAATATTTTCTATAACTTTCCCTTTGTATTTCTTTAATTCCTATATTATCACTATCAACTATCAAAAATAAAATTTTATATTCTTTATTAAATAATTTTATTTTATCATTTTTTTCCCATCCTGTATCATAAATTAATTCTCCAAATATTTCATCATTATATTTTTTCATTTTTCTCCACCTGTATATACCACATTAGCATGTATTTCTCTTAAAACTAATTGCATTCTATCACTTAAATCAACTTCAAGCCAAGTAAGTTTTTCTAATATTTTAATATTCTTTGGTTCATTATTATTTACATGAGAATTTATTTGTCATAATTTTCTTTATACTCAAACATTTCCATTATTTTTTCTCCCAATTCTTTTGCACTCGGTTTTTCATTAAAAATATATTCACATTTATTACCATTAAAATCTTTGAAAGGAGAATAACCATGTCCATCTTTCATTTCTAATTGTAATTTATATTTATTTTCATAAAATTTAAAACTTATAAGATTGTATGCTGATGTTACACTAGAACAATTAAAATATTTTTTCTCCCATTTTATATCAACAGGAAATTCTATTATTTCATCATCACATTGTTCTAATGCCCATAATACAAACTCTCCTATTTTCTCACTATCTTTTTTACTTAAAAAAGAAATTATTCCATAATCCTTTCTTAATCTTAAACCTATTTTATTTCTTCCACTAGGTAATATTACCATTCTAAAATCTTTTTCTTTTTTTTCTTTATAAATTGCTATATCTATCGCCATTTTTGTTTCTCCTTTATTTTAATATTTTATAAAAAAAGTTCTGGAATATCTACTTCTATATCATATATATTGTTAAAATTTATTTTTGCCATTATTCCTTTTTCTACATACTCTTTATTAACTGTAAATTCAAACTCAATTAATATATCTCCATTTTCTTCAAATACATAATACATTGGTCTTACTAAATCAATTGTCTTTTCATTTCCATTTAAATAATTGGTTAAATCACAGTATTCAGATAAAAATTCAAAACTTTTTTTAATGTAATCTTCTATTTTCTCTATTATTATATCAGAAATTATTTTTTCATTTGCTAAATATTTTCTATAACTTTCCCTTTGTGTCTCTTTAATTCCTGTCTTTTCATAATCAGATATTAAGAATGATACTTTCCACTCTCTATTAAATAATTTTACTTTATTGTCTTTTTCCCAATCTATATTAAAAATTATATCTCCAAATACTTCATCATTATATTTTTTTATTTCTTTATTCTTATCTATTCCATAAAAATATTTGGCAATATCTACTTTCATATTACATATATCATCAAAGTCTATTTCTGCTACTATTTCCTCGTCTATATCTATATTAAAATCAAATTCAATAAATATAGAACCATCCTCCCTAAAATAATAACTTTTTGGTTTTATTAAATCTGCTATTTTTTTATAACTATTTAAATAATCGCTAAAAACAGAGTATTCTGAAAATAAGTCCAAATTTCTTTCTATACAATCTTTTATTTTTTCCAACATTATATCAGATATCATTTTTTCATTTAATAAATATTTTCTATAACTTTCCTTTTGTATTTCTTTAATTGCTGTGGCTCCCGAATTAACTATTCTAAATGCTATTTCATATTCTCTATTAAATAGCTTTATTTTATCATTTTTTCCCCAATCTATACCAAATACTAATCCACCAAATACTTCATCTTTACATTCTTTCATTTATTTTCCCCTTTATTTTCATAATTTTTTTGTACTATTCTACTTGTATGTACCACATTAGAATGTATTTCTCTTGGAACTAGTTGCATTCTACTACTTAAATCAACTTCAAGCCAAGTAAGTTTTTCTAATATTTTAATATTCTTTGGTTCATTATTATTTGTAGGAGAATTTATTTGTCATAATTTTCTTTGTACTCAAACATTTCCATTATTTTTTCGCCCAATTCTTTTGCACTTGGTTTTTCATTAAAAATATATCTATATTCATTACCATTAAAATCCTCAAACGGAGAATAACCATGTCCATCTTTCATTTTTAATTGTAATTCATATTTATTTTCATAAAATTCAAAACTTATGAGATTATATACTGACGCTACTTTTGAATCGCTAGAACAATTATAAAAACTTTTACTCCATTTTATATCAGTAGAATATTCTATTATTTCATCATCACATTGTTCTAATGCCCATAATGAAAGTTCTCCTGTTTTTTTACTATCTTTCTTACTTAAAAAAGAAGTTACTCCATAATTTTTCTCTGCTATTAATCCTATTTTACTTTTTCCACTAGGTAATATTATCATTCTAAAATCTTTTTCTTTTTTTTCTTTATATATACACAACTTTTAACATTTTTATTTCTCCTTTATTTTAATATTGTTATTTTTACCTTTATTCCCATTTTTTTTTGCTTCATTAATTACCCTTTCAAAATTATTTAATTGTGATTAACATAATTTTTTATTATTTATTGCTATTTCTAAAACACGTTCTTTAATATTTTCATTTTCTAATCTAATACCTTTTAATTCATAATTATCAAAATCTCTCATATCTCTTAAAGCCTTTTTCAAACTATTATATATTCCATTACCTGATTGATTTGTTTTAGCATCTAAATGAACACTTTTT
>NZ_LOQI01000105.1 GCF_001517915.1 Oceanivirga salmonicida
TGTATACTTTACAGTACCAATTTAAAAAAGGGGGTAATAATTATGATAATTACAACTACTAATAATATTGAAGGACATAAAATAGTAAAATATCATGGTATAATTTTTGGTGAAGTAATAACAGGAGTAAACTTTATCAAGGATATTGGAGCAGGATTAAGAGATTTCTTTGGTGGACGTTCTAAAGGTTATGAGGATGAACTTTTAACTGCAAGAAGTCAAGCATTACAAGAATTGGAAGAAAGAGCTAAAAGTATAGGTGCAAATGCAATAGTTGGGGTTAAGATGGATTATGAAATGCTAGGAGCATCTAACAATATGATGATGGTAACTTGTTCAGGAACAGCAGTAGTTATAGAATAAAAAGATAAAAGCAGGAATAAATAACCTGCTTTTATTAATAACATAGTACCTATTTTAAATCTGTAATACTTTTACCAATACTTCCACCTGGATGCCATTTTATGTATTCATTTGGGCTTAAATTATAGTAATTTTGTAATAATATGCTTAAAGTTTGTAAGGCAACTATTTCTGATAATATAGAAATTTCTTAACTTTAAATTTTATTATGGTATAATATTAATAAAAATAGGTGTTCATATATTTATTTTTGGTATTAATAATAAATTATAAAAAATTAATGGAGGAATTAAAATGAATTGTAAAATTTATTTAAATGTGCCATTTTCTGAAAAAGAAGAGGCCAAAAATTTAGGGGCAAAATGGAATCCAAAAGAAAAAAAGTGGTATTATGAAGGGAATATTTCTAATTTATCAAAATTTGGTAAATGGATATTACCAGAAAATTTTTATTGCTTATCATTTGTGTTTGGGTATATATATTTAATTTTTGCTAAAAGAAATTGTTTTAAATGTAAAAAAGATACTACAGTTGTTGGAATAGGAGTAACTGATTATATTACAATTTACGATAATGAAGATGAACCACGTGATTTTTATATCGAAAGTTCACATTATCCTAAAATGAGTAAAATTTTTGATTTTAATATAGGGTTACCAAAATCTTTATTAATTTTATTAAAAAAATATGGAGTATATGAAGATTATTCAAAGATAGCTGGAAAAACTATATGTAATCATTGTAATCATTGTGGTATTTTACAGGGCAATAATTATATTTTTGAAGAATATAACAGACCATTTAATCCTGTTTTTGAAACTGAGGAAGAATTGAAAAATAAAGTAAAAGAAATGAATATATTGCCTATTAAAATAAATATAGATTATGGTTTGCCTATAAATATTGATTTAGAAGATGAGTATACTTTTTATTTGTCAAATGAACCTATATTAGACGAATTATTGATTAATGGAGAATTAAGTACTTATATTTTAAAATATGCTAATAAATTACAAGAAATACATATAAAAATAGAATAAAATCAATAAATCTTTAATTAAAACTAAATGTTTATAAGTAAATATAAAATAAAAAGATACTTTGTTTATATAAAGCCCTATAAATTCAAAGTATCTTTATTTTTTTCAGTTTGAAATGTAAGACTCCATAATTAATGAACCCTAAAAAGTGTGATTTATAGTCATAAAAATGGTTATTTAATTTATATATTTTTTTTCTTTTTTGATAATTCAATAAAAATCATTTTAAAAAATTTCTTCTAAGGATGGTCTTGTGGTGGTATATATCTAATTTTTTCTGTTTTCTCAATTGTTTTTTCATTAAAGTTTTTAGAAAATTCTAAAATGTTATCTATTTTTTTCAAATCAAATATTTCATTATCTAATATCATATGTAATGTATCATTTAATGATTTAGCAACTACAATTTTTGTTTTATTATGTAAATACATATTTTCCCCTTTATGATTTAAAGGTACATATTTATTGTTTTCATATGATATACAGTGCCCTGATATTATTCTTTTATTGAATATTGATAAAACTTTATCTAATTCTTCATCATTATATGTTTGACATTCAAATCTATTTTCTATATCATTAAATTTAGAAAGAGCCTTTTCATTATGTTGTTTTACAAATTCAATTAAATATTTATTAGCTTCATTAATGTTTTTAATGCCGTAAAAACTTAATTCAGCAGCAAATCTAGATTGTAATGTTTTAAAGGTTCTTTCTACTGTACCTTTAGCTTGTGCTATAGAAGTAGTTTCTAATTCTATACCAAGAAAACTACACATTATTCCAAAGTTTGTTTTCTTTTCAGTATCTTCTGAATATTTAAAAACATTTCTATTATCTGCTATTAATTTATATGATATACCATAATTAATTAAAACTTGTTTAAAAGCTGTATAATATCCTTTAAGAGTTTCTTGTGTATCAAAGTATGCTCCCAGTATGACAGAAGTTGCTTTATCAACAAATAGATGAAGATTAAACTTTTTATCACCAAACCAAATATGTGGTGAAGCATCGGTTTCTACTATTTCTCCAAAATATTTTATTCTAGGCATATATGGATGAGCATATTTAAAACTAATTTCATATTTTAATTTTCTTTCAATTTTTTTCTTTTTGCTTTTTTTAGAGACTTTATTAAGAGTTTCATAAGCTCTAATAGTTGATTTGCGAGACATTGGACTTCCTATTTTTCTTTAATCTTTTAATGGTAGTATATGATAAATTAGTAATATCAGAAATATCTTTAAGTTTCCTCTTTTCATTAATTAATTTAATAGCTAATAGCCTAGCTAAACTTCTTTCTTCATTAGTCATATTTGACCAACCTCCTTATACTAAATTTAACTCAAAAAAGAATCGATTTATTTTATCATAAAAAGGCTCATTAATGTGATTTTCATTTATGGGTCATTAATTGTGGAGTTTTACATGATAATTACAACTACATAAAATAGTAAAATATCATGGGATAATTTTTGGTGAAATAATAACAGGAGTAAACTTTATCAAGGATATTGGAGCAGGATTAAGAGATTTTTTTGGTGGACGTTCTAAAGGTTATGAGGATGAACTTTTAACTGCAAGAAGTCAAGCACTACAAGAATTAGAAGAAAGAGCTAAAAGTATAGGTGCAAATGCAATAGTTGGGGTTAAGATGGATTATGAAATGCTAGGAGCATCTAATAATATGATGATGGTAACTTGTTCAGGAACAGCAGTAGTTATAGAATAAAAAGATAAAAGCAGGAATAAATAACCTGCTTTTATTAATAACATAGTACCTATTTTAAATCTGTAATACTTTTA
>NZ_LOQI01000106.1 GCF_001517915.1 Oceanivirga salmonicida
ATTGTAGTCTACATTTATTCCTATTTCAGTATCATTTTTCTTTACATTTATGTTTGCTCCATTTGTTCCTGCTAATATACTAAATCCTGATATATCTTTTTCTTCTATTCCCTTATTTTCTTCTTTTTCTACTTTCTTTACTTTAATATTTAATTTCTTTGCTTTTAATTCATTATCATCATAAGTTACTCCTAGGTGTTTTTGTCTTTCATAAGATAATCTTGCATCTCCACTTACTTTTTGTGTTATTATATCATATCTTACTCTTCCCCCTACTTCTACACTATTTGTTAGACTTTTATCTATATTCTTTCCTTGTTTTAATAATAGTTTTTCTCCGTATATATTTATTTCATCTGCTACTAACTTTTGATTTGTTAACTCTACATTGTTTTTAGCATCTAATGTTATATTCTTTGCTTCTAAACTTCCTTTATTACTTAATACTTTATCTATCTTTGAATCTTTATGGTGTATACTTGCTTCTGCTTCTACATAAGCTTCTACTAGGTTTAATGGATTTCCTTTACTTATTATTCTATTAACATTATGTGAACTACTTAGCATACTTTTTAGATTTCCAAATTTTGATAAAGCATTTGCTGCATGATTTTGTTCTCCTGGTGTTACTATATCTGCTATATTATCTACTATACTTAATAATGTTGAATTTACTCCTGTTTCTAATTTTAACTTAAATCCATTATTTTGTTCTTGCCCTTTTATTAATGTCTTTGTATCTTTTAAGTATATATTATTTCCTTTTATTAATATATTTTCTTTAGCTTTCATATCTGCACTTGATGATATATCTTCTAAAGCTTTTATTTCTATATTCTTTGCTATTATATTTGATTTATTACTATAATCAAAAGCTGTATCACTCTTTGTATTATCATATTCTAAATTTATACCTACATTAACTCCTCTTTTTGTTCCTGCTTCTGCTTTTATTCCTAATTCTAATTCATTAGATACTTTTGTTTCATTCATCTTGTTACGAGCTTCATCTATGTATACATTCTTTCCTATTATACTTGCTTTTTCATCTGCTAATATATTAGAACCTTTTATATGTATATCATCACCACTTAACTGTATATTCTTACCTAGTATAACTGAACTTACTACTTGATTATCTACTAATTTTTTATCTAAATCTTTGTACTTGTATGCTAATTTTAAACTTGCTTTTCTTTCTCTTGTCTTTTCAACTTTAATAATAGGTTCTTCTTCTTTTCCATCTGCTTTGGCTTTTGCTCTAGCTTCTGCTTCTGCCTTTGCTTTCTTTTCTGCTTCTTTTCTTTCCTTTGGTGTTTTAGGTCTTTCATAGTTTTCAGCTTTTGCCTCAATTTTATTTATCTTTTCTTTTGTTATATCTACTACTGTTTTTATATCTTCTTTAATATTTAATTTCTTTGAATCTAATAATATATTTCCATTTGCTATTATATCTGTTGCTTTTAATGTTACCTCATCTGCTTTTATTAATACATTTTGTCCTACTAACTTACTTTTTAAATAATTTTCACTAAGTAATTTTTGGCTTTTAAATTCTCCTTGTTTTCTTGTTATATTCTCTATTTTACTTACCGATATATCTCCTATTGATTCTAATTTCTTAGTTTTAATATTTAATTGATTATCTGCTATTAATCCTCCATTTTTTAATCTTATATCATCACTTTCTATTGATATATTAGTATGATGCAAACCAAAATTATCTACATTTAATTTATCTGTTCTTAAATATAGATTTGATAATTTACCTTCTACTATCTTGTCTTGCCCATGACCTTTAAAGTTTGATTCTTTTGTTTCTAATACTATTTCTTTTCCTATTAATTCTGAATTAGGAAGATACAAGTCTACATTATCTATTTTATTGCTTTCATTTAATTTTCTTTCATATATTGCAGTATTATCATAAAGACAACCTTCACAAGAATTTAAACTTTTAGTAGTTAATTTTTCTATACCATCTTGAAAAATGAATTCTTCTTTTTTTACACTTGATATATTATTAAATACTTTTGTTTTAATTACATTAGAATTTTCTGCTTTTATTATACTATCCTTATTAGTTATATTATCTTCTATTTCTAGTTTAATATCAGTTCCACTCAATTCAGATAGTTTTACTTTTTGACCTACTACTTCATAACCTGCTGTTAAAGTTTTTATTTCTTTACCATCACGATTAATTAAAAATCCTGTCTTTATTACTATATCCTTATGAAAATCTCTAAAGTTTTTATCATAACCTTCACCAAATTTACTGCTAAAATAGTCTAAAATCCCTTTTTGAAATTCTTCTGTTGTTTTCCCTGAAAGTAATTTACTTCTTGTTATTCTACCCCAATTGTAGAATTTCCATGCTTCTAGTGCTTTTTCATCATATACTTTGCCATCTTTATCTTTCCATATCTTTTTTAACTTACCAAAGTCTTCNNTCTAATTTTTTGGCTTTTATGTATAAATATTTTTCTGCACTTATCTTTGAACCATTACTATTTAATACTTTATCATCTGCTTCTAATATTATATTTCTACCTTTTAAATTTTTTCCTTCTTCATTTAATATGTTTTTAGCTTTTATGTATAGTCTTTTATCTGCTTTTATCTTTTCTTCATTTTTAAAGTCATCTTCTAATGTTATATATGTCTTTTTACTATTTATCTTATCATATTTAATTTCTTTTGCTTTTATTCTTGTCTTATTAGCATTTATACTTTTAACTCCAATTCCTGAATTTGTCGCTACTATTGTTACTCTATCTGCATGGATTGAACCTACTATATCTGCACTTATTGGTATTCCTTTTTCACCTGCTTTTGTTTCTACTAATAACTTTTTAGCTTTTACGTCTCCTTGTACCTTTAATATCTTTGCCTTTATATTAAATCTTTCTACGTCTGTTGTATCTAAATCACTTAGTGATAATACTTCTCCTTTTGGTTTAGAATATTCTAACTTTCCATCATTATCTTTTACTTTAGAAGTTGTTAGGGTCATATTATGTATATTTATGAAATTAGCTCCATCTACTGTTATTCCATTTTCATTTGATAATATTACTGATAAATCGTTTTTACTTAGAGCTTCTAT
>NZ_LOQI01000107.1:0-2415 GCF_001517915.1 Oceanivirga salmonicida
TCAGGATTTAGTATATTAGCAGGAACAAATGGAGCAAACATAAATGTAAAGAAAAATGATACTGAAATAGGAATAAATGTAGACTACGATAGAGATGGGAATGTACATGGTGGAGGAGGAAGTGTCTACCATAAAGGAAATGGTTTAGGATTAGGATTTAATAAAAAAGGAGAAATAACAAAATCAAATCTTAGAGTGCATGGAGTAAACTATAACTTACATTTAGACTTAGCGATGCCAGGTGGAGCATTAAAGTTTGCAGATGATTTAACAAATGTTATAAATACTCCTAAAGCATATGCTAGAGCAATAGACGTTTTTAAAAATGTTGAAAAAACTGATTTAGGTACACAAATTTCAGATGCAATGTTAGATAATAATCTTAAGACAGAAACAGAACTTAAATTTTTAAGAAAAGAAATTGCAAAAGCCAAACCAGAAGATAAACCAAAAAAGGCAATAGAATATTTTACTAGAATTGGTGAATTAGGAGGAAAGAAATATAAAGGTGTAATATTTGCAAGTAATAGATTAAATGAAAACAATGAATTAGTTTATGCATCTACTACAAAAGATGATATATTAGTAATATATGTAAATAATGTAGATATATATGATTTAGACAATATGGAAACTTTAGTTGGGTATGAAACAAAAAGATGGAGATATGGTGACGAGGGTGTAGATTATAACTCATTACATTATAAGCAAGATGAGTATGCAAAAATAAAGCCAGGAAAGACAAAAGGGCCAATAAATACAGTTTATATACCAAAAGAAATGATGAAAGAATTTAGACATTATACATATGCTCCAGCTGCAACAAAAAAAGAAATTGCAAAAGAAAGAGAAATGATAGAAAAAGGTTTTTATGGAAAAGAATATAAAAATAAATATATTGGTTTAACTAAGGAACAAAAAATAATAGTTGCAAAAAATATGATAATAGAGAGAAAATTAGCAAAAGAAAATGAAGAAAAGTTTAAACCACAAAAATCTTTAAAATTATTTATTGATAATCCAAATCAAGTTAAAACAACTATTGATTTGAAAGGCTATACTGGAGATCAAGCAGATAAAATGGGATTGACAGCATATAATGATTATAATAAAGATGATACTTTTGGTGAATTTAAAAATCTTAAAGTTATTGAAGTAATAGATGATCCAAAAACAGGATTAAGAGGTTATGCTTTACAAGATATAGAAACAAAAGAATTTATAATCGCATTTAGAGGGACACAATTTAATGATAAAAGAATATTTGAAAAACTAAAAGATTTAAAATCTGATGAACAATTAACTCGTAGAAATAATGATCAATATTTATCAGCATACAAAGAAGTTATGGATTTAATATCTGAAAATTCTGAAATGCAGGGGAAAGTTATTTTACTTGTAGGTCATTCTTTAGGTGGAGGAATTGCGAATTATTTATCTTTAAGAATTGAAAATACACAATCATTTGTTTCTGACCCTACTCCAGTAGTAAAAGATGAAATTTTAAAAAGAGAGATTGCTATAAGAATTGAAAAAGAAAGAAAATTTGCAAAAGAATTAAATACAGATCCAAGAGATGTAAGTGGGTATACAGATTTATTAGGTGTGATTCCAAATAAGGGCTTAGCTAATGGAACAACTAAAAATGAGAATGATGAAATAATAGCCAATTCTCGTTATAAACTAGTTCCTTATTTTGGGGGCAGATATGTTGATGAAAATAATCAAATAAGAACTGAAGTTGCAACATATTATGAAATTTTAGCATTTCAAAATAGTACAAATTTAAAAGAAGAAAATGATAAAGAAGAACAAAAAGCATTAAAAAATGGAGATATTTTAAAATATTTGGAATTATCCAGAAATAGATTTAAAAGATTAATGGAGCATCATCAAAATGCGATTGTTGATTCTAAAGTAGATAAATTTACTAATCAAAAAAAGAAATATAAGATAAAAAATATAAATATTAAAAAAGGAGCAAAAAGATGATAGAAAGTAAAGATAGATTTTTTACATATTTATTCTTCTTTATTTTTCTTGTAACTCCACTATCCTGTTATTTAAATCATAATAATAAAGGATATAAGAAAAAGGTAATTAAGGAATATAAAGAACAAAAAAATATAATAATGAATAAGAATGAAATATCGGTATACCATTATAGTTCTTTTGGAGTACCGCAAGCATCAGGTTATATTGTAGAACATAATAAACCAAAAAAATTAAAAACAAATTATTTTAAAATAGATTATGAAAGTCAATGGAAAAAAGATGATTTGAAACTAGATATTCATTATGTTAGAGAAAAAGAATATATAATAAATGAACTTCTATATGATAAGTCAAAAGGAAATCATTTTGAAAAAATAGATGAATATATCCAAAAGAATAAAGAAAGAATATTTAAAATAT
>NZ_LOQI01000107.1:2539-3103 GCF_001517915.1 Oceanivirga salmonicida
GAAGAAGGGTATCATATTTATGATTCAGATATAAGAGAACGTGAAATTGAATATACACCAGAAAAAGTAAAAGCATTAAAAGAGTTATATAAAGAGTTTGAAAAATACTATAATAAAGATACTTTTACATTTGCAATATATGATTAAAATTATAAAGGGAATTTAATATGTTTTTAATATAATCTATAGTTGAAAAATTTACTAATAAAAAAATTAGAATATTAAAAAAGGAGCAAAAAGATGATAGAAAGTAAAGATAGATTTTTTACATATTTATTCTTCTTTATTTTTCTTTTAACTCCACTATCCTGTTATTTAAATCATAATAATAAAGGATATAAGAAAAAGGTAATTAAGGAATATAAAGAACAAAAAAATATAATAATGAATAAGAATGAAATATCGGTATACCATTATAGTTCTTTTGGAGTACCGCAAGCATCAGGTTATATTGTAGAACATAATAAACCAAAAGAATTAAAAACAAATTATTTTAAAATAGATTATGAAAGTCAATGGAAAAAAGATGATTTGAAACTAGATATTCATTATGTTAGAGAAAAA
>NZ_LOQI01000108.1 GCF_001517915.1 Oceanivirga salmonicida
TTAACATTATATATTTACTAGTTTTATTTAATTTATTTTTGTTATTCAATCCAATTCCTCTTTTCTATTTTTATATGATTAAATTTATTTATTATTAGCTTGATTTTATATACTGTTAAAAAATTAATTAAAATTCATCTTGTTTATTTAATTAATAATAACTTTTTTATCTTGTATATTTATAATTTCTTGAAATAATATTGTTAACATAAACATAAATATATTTATATACAATCATACTAAAAAAAATAAGTACTTTTTTTATTTTTTTATTCTTAATCTTTAACAATAAAATATTTATTACACTAAACTTTATCAATTCTAATACTATTAATTTCATACTTAATGTATTATTTATAAATATTTTTATAATTGGTACAAAAATATTGCCTCAAATAAAGGAGGAGCAAAAAGCAAAAATATCATTAATATAAAAATCAATTCTACTTTAAAGTCTATTTTTTTATCACTCATAATTAATTTCCTATCTATTTACTAATGCTAAAAACATTAAATAAATCATATCAAAATTTAAAAATACATATATTAGGATTTACTAATATCCCTTTAGAAAGAAAAAATAAAATATTCAGTATATATATTTATTATTATATTCATTTTTCTCATTTTTATTCACACTCTATTCTTACATATCTAAATTTTGTTTTTGCTGAACTAAAAGTACTTGCACATTTTGCTATTTTTTCTAAAATTTCTTTAAATGCATATCACTAAAATAATGATTTGGCTCTCTGGTATCTTGGTTAAATGTTCCTCTATTTATTGGGTCTGTAACAATTTTTTTATCATGTATATTTATAATTTCTATTTTCAGTATTATTTATATGTTTTTCCATTTATTTTTTAATTTAACAAATAAAATCAATGAATTATATAAAAATATAAATAAATATATAATTATTTTTGGTATTATTAAATAAAAATATATATAATATGCAAATAATATTAATATAAAAAATCCTATTTCTTTATCTAACAAAGACAATTTAAAAAAATATACTTCTATCATCAATAATACAGATAAAAATGAAATTATATTTAATTCTTTTAAAACATTAATTTTTATAATATAATTACTATATAAGGTCATATAGACTATTATTCCTATAAATAATATATTAAATACCTCAATTAACTTTTCATCAATTAATATTTTATTTAATTTATATAAAATAAATAAAATCATTAATATAATTAATAAATACTTTTTAAGATTATTCCCCATATAATGTTCTTTTATAATTATATACATTAAAATATTTATAAACAAAGCAATTATAGCTTTTTTATCTTTTATTTTCATATATTCTTGAAATAAAAATGATATAGAAAATAAATAAACATTAACATCCAAATTATAAACAAATAATTGAGAACAAAGAAATATTTTTTTTATTTTTTTGTTTTTTATACTAAATACAATTATATTAATAAAAATAAATTTTAATATTTCAATAAAATACATAATATTTTTATATTTTATTATTTCAAAGTTTAAATTAAATGGAGTAAATATTAGTGCTAAAACTTCGCTAAATATTAAGCACATCAGTGTTAAAAGCAATATGTTCACAATATTTTTTTTCATATTTTACCTCACTAGTTCTACAAATATTACTGATAAAACTCTTTCTATTGTATAAAATCTATAATAATTTTTATTATTTATATTCATTTTTGAATATATAAAAATTGAATTAATTAAAATAAAAAATATAATTATTTTATTTATTTTTATTCGCATTTTAACATTCCTTTCTCTATTTCTCCGAAATATCTAAAATATTTTTTTACACATTTATTTATTCTCATTATTTTTTCTTTACTAGTATTATCATCTATTCCAGTACCATATTTATTATATAAAGCTACGTCAGAAGAATAATGATTTAAACCATAAATTCCTAACCCACTATCTTGATTAAATGTCCCTCTATTTATTGGATCTTTTACTATTTTTCTTTCTTTAAAATTAATTACTATTTCATACCCCTCTTCATTTGTATATTTATAATTTCTACTCTCGGTATTATTAATATACATATCACTTCCTATTTCTACAATATTATGATACATTGAATATTTAGCAGGAAGAACTTCAACTTTTTGTATTTTCCTACTTTTATCTTTGACATTAAGTACTTTAATACCATCCTCAAATTTTAAATCTTTATATTTTGCATATTCAAGTCTATTCTTTTCCACATAATAAGAATAATTCATCGCTTCTCTATAATTTTTATCTCTCTTATATTTTTCAACATCAAATCTAAAACCTAAAGGTTCAAATTCTTTTTTAAAATCTTTCGATTTAACTATATCATCTGAAATTAAATCTCTATATGCTTTATTAGGATTTTTCCATTTATAACACTCTTTCCCTTCACGTCCAATGTAGAAACATGAAGTCTCTACAACCCAAGCATTTGAACCTTCTGTTGGCTTATCACTAATAATTTCTCCAACACTTTCAACTTCATCTGCTTCTAAATGAATTTTTTCAGTATCTCCTGTTCCTTTTACATTCTTTGCAAATATATTCCCTGCTGTTGCACCTAGTAATTTTAATTCTCCTGTATTTTTATCTCTTACATATCTTCCATATTTATTTATTCCATATTCTCTTGCTAAATCATGCTTAAATTCTTCTTCACTTAAATTTCCAATAGTATATAAAATTTTCTTACCATTTTTATCTTTACCAACAAATGTTCTTAATTTACCAAGTCCTCTTGCCTCTAATTCTTTATTTCTTGTTATTACTTCTTCAGGTAAATTATCTTCATCTAACACTATATAAGCATCAAATCTTGCTTTCTTAGTTAACTCTTCTCTTTCTTCTTTTGTTTTTGCTTTACCATTTCTAATTTCTTTTGTAACTCCATCATGTTTTGCATTTAGATGTATTTGTCCACTTTCTAATAATCCTCTTTTTTCTTGTTGAGATTTATCAGTTGTATTATCTTTTTCTACTCCTAATGTTTCTATTGCTGTTGCTAATCCTTTTGCTGTTGATTCTAATTCTTCTCCAGCTAAATATATTTTCTTACTAAACAC
>NZ_LOQI01000109.1 GCF_001517915.1 Oceanivirga salmonicida
GAAAAAAATAAAATTATCTGAATTAAGTGGAACTGATATTAAACTAGAAATAGAAGATAAGATAACTAATAAAGATGGTATAATAAATGCAGAAAATTCAAATGTAATTAAAACAAAAGTATTTAATAATATATCAAGTGTAAAAAAAGAAGAATTCATTTTCCAAGATGCTATAGAAAAATTAAAATATAGAGAAAAAGTAACTTATTGGTTTAATAAACTATATAATGTAAATAACTGGGCATTGTATGAAAGAAAATTATCAGATAAAAAAACAACAAAAGTAGTAGATCTATACCTACCTAATTCAGAATTAATAGGAAAAGAAATAACATTAGAAACAAAAGAATCAAACTTTAAAGGTCATGGACAAGACAAAGTAGTAAAGGGTAAATTATCAAATCTATATTTAAAAACAGATAAATTAAATATAGATAATTTTGGTTTGCATCATACTAATATATCAGTAGAAAGTAATAATACAAAATTAAGAAATGGTGGGTTAATAGCAGATAATATATTAAGTATTAAAACAAAGAAATTAGAAACAACAGGGGATAAAACAATAAATTTAATAACAGAAGAAAAAATAAAAGAAAGATTTATAGGTAATAGTGTAGAAAACAAAAAAATATTAGGTGAAGATTATTATAAGAGTAAATTAATAGGTAAAAATATATTAATAAATGCAGAAGATATAAAATTAAAGGCAACAGATATATTAGCATCTGAAAATGTATTACTAAAGTCTAAAAACTTATTATTAGAAAATGATAAAATAAAAATAGATAAAACAGTAGATGAAAATGGAATTTTTTATCATAAAACTGAAAAAGGAGAATTAGAAGAAAGTATTGCAAGTAATATTAAAGCAAAAAATTTATTTTTAGATGCTGAAAAAGCAACAATAAAAGATTCGAATATATTAGTTAATAACTTAAAAGCAAAAGGAGATGTTCTAGTTACCGCTGATGTATTACAAGATAAAGTTAAATTAAAAGAAAGAGGATTTCTATATAATAAAAAATTTGATATTAGTATAGAAAAAGCTAAAGGTTCAAATATACAAGTAAATGGAATAGCAGAATTTAAAAATTTAAATTTATTAGCATCAAAATTACAAGCCAAAGATTTAATAGTAAGTGATAAGTTAAATGTAGAAGCAAAAGTATTAAAATCAAAAGAAAAATCTATGTCTTCAAGTTTTAAATTAATAGATGATATACAAGCACATTATACTACAATAGAAAAAGATTCAAACGGTAATCTTAAATTAATAAAACATAGTTTAAATGGTAGTAGTGAAACAGAAAATTTGTCAGCAGGAGCAAGTGTAACTTTATTTAGTCATAAAGTAGATAAAAAAGATAATGAGTATGAATCAAATGCAAGATCAAGTCTTAAAGTAACTAATAGTGCAAAGATAAATAAAATGAAAGTATTATCATCAGATGTAGTGTTAAATAACGCAGATATAAATGAAATAGAGTCAAATACGACTAAATTAAATAATAAAATAAATGAAAATTCATATAGAGGTGGAGTTAAAGTAGAAGCTAATATAGGATTAGAATCAAGTAATGCAGGAATAGGTCTAAACATAACTAATAGAAATGTAAAAGGGACAGAAACAAAACATGAAAATTCTAATATATCATTATTAGGAAATAGTAAGATAGAAAAAGTAGCTAAATTTACATCGACTAATTTAAAATATGGGAATTTAGTAGTAAATGCAAAAAATGTATTATTTGATGCAAATAAAGATAAAAGAGATAGTGTAGTAAATACAACAGGAATAAATTATGGTTATCGTATAAATGTAAGTTCACCAATAGTAGGAAATCTTGTAAAAGGTGCTAAAGCAATAAAAAATGTTACAGAAGGAAGACTAGATAAAGCAGTATCAAATGCAGGAAATGGATTTGTAGGAGCAGTAAATAACTTATCAGGAAATTTAAAAGTAAAAGATAATAAGGGTAAATATGTAAATATTCCTGATAAAAGTTTAACTAATGGTCAAGTAGAAAAAGATTTAGCAAGTGGAAAAGTAAAAAAAGATTTATCTGGCTATGTGTCAGCAAATTTAAGTTCAAGTTTAGATATAAATAATGTAACAGATATAAACCATGAAGAAGAAGTGAAAAGTAGTACATTAACAGGTGGAAAATTAACATTTAATAATAACGAAGAAGTAAAATATGTATCAACAATAGTAAAAGATACTAATATTGAATATAATAATGTTGAAAAAGTAATAAAAGATGTTAAAGTAGCAAATAATAAAAGAGAAATAATAGATGCATCAGTGAGTGTTGGAGCAAGTATAGGAGTAGATTTTGCAAATGGTGGAATAAAACCAGTTAATTTTGATGTAGCAGCAAAAGGTTCTTATGAAGTACAAAAAGAAAAACTTAATAAATTAAATGAAATGACAAATGTATCTGAGACCTTTAATAATGTAAAAGATGTAAAATTAAAAGGAGTAAAATCAAATAAATCTACTGTAAGTGGAAATATTAAAAACTTAGTATTAGAAGATGTAAAAGATACGCAAACAAAAAATAAGGTAGGAGCAGGTTTTGATGTATCAATTAATATTACAGGAGTACCAACAGGTGGTAATGGAGAAGTAGAATTTGTAGATATAAAAAAAGAAGTAGTACATAAAAATGAAATAAGTTTAAATAAATTAAATGTGGAAAATTTAAAGAAAATAGAATTAAAAGCAAATAATCATAATCATCAATTTGCATTAAGAGCAGGAACATCAGGAGTAAGTCTTAAAACAAAAATGAATGATTTTGAGTTAAACTTAAATGCAAATAGAGAAACATTAGATGCTTTAGCAAAACCAGATGTGTTTAGTAAGAAAATATATTTAGCTGGAGAAGAATTAGAATCAACAGCAAAAGGATTAGCAACAGCAATAGAAACATTAGGAGTAGAAAAAGAT
>NZ_LOQI01000110.1 GCF_001517915.1 Oceanivirga salmonicida
AATCTAAAGAATAAGAAAATAATTAAATTTGAAATTTATGGGAAAGAATATGAATGTAAAAGTAATATAGATGCTTATTTAGAAATAAATAAAATTTTATGTGATTTACATAAAGAAGATTATATAAATTTATCAAAAGAGAACCTTACATTTATTTCTAATAATATGAATAGTTTGAGTAATACATCTAGAATAAAAAAAATATCCGAAAATATATTTGTAAATATAAATTATAGTTCGACAGAATTATTTAAATTCTTAAAGCAAATTATTAAAAAAATTAATTTAGATGGTAAAAATATTTTATTACATATACAAATCAAATAATAAATAATTCATTTTTGAATAAATAACAATTAACAAAAAAGGAGACCAAATGAAAGTAGAACATTTTATTGAAAAGTTTGTGCCTAAAAATTACAATATATTTTTGGACATAAATAGAAAATTAAAAGAATTTAAGGGGGTAGTAACTCTTAAAGGGGAAGCACTTGATAAGAGTATTTCTTTGCATCAAAAAAACTTAGTTATTGAAAGAGTAAGTATTGATGGTAAAGAACTTAGTTTTTCTCATTCTTCTGAGAGAGAAGCAGTAGATATAGAGTTACTAGGTTTGGGGAATATGACATTAGTAGTTGAATTTACTGGTAAAATTACAGATAACATGACTGGAATTTATCCTTCATACTATACTGAAAATGAATTAAAAAAAGAAGTTATATCAACTCAATTTGAAAGTCATTTTGCAAGAGAAGCCTTTCCTTGTATAGATGAGCCAGAAGCAAAGGCAACATTTGATTTAAATATAAAGTTTGATCAAAATTCTGATGAAATAGTTTTATCTAATATGCCAGAGGTTAATATAGAAAAAAGAAAAGAAACAGGCATATGGCAATTTGACACTACACCAGTTATGTCAACATATTTATTAGCATTTGCTATTGGTGATCTTCAAAGTAAGATATCTAAAACTAAAAATGGAACAAAGGTAGGAATTTTTGCTACTAAAGCACATCCAAATCAATCACTTGATTTTGCATTAGATATAGCAATTAGAACTATTGAATTTTATGAAGATTATTTTGGTGTAAAATATCCTTTACCGCATTCATACCATGTAGCATTGCCAGATTTTTCTGCAGGAGCTATGGAAAACTGGGGATTAATTACTTATAGAGAAATATATTTATTAGCACCTGAAAATTTAAGTGTTAGGAGTAGACAACAAATTGCATTAGTAATTGCTCACGAAGTTGCACATCAATGGTTTGGTAACTTAGTGACAATGAAATGGTGGGATGACTTATGGTTAAATGAAAGTTTTGCTAATATGATGGAATATGTATCTATTGATGCAATAGAACCTACTTGGAATATTATGGAAAATTTTCAAACAGGTGGAGTATATTATGCATTAAGACGTGATGCTACAGATGGAGTTCAATCTGTTCATGTTGAAGTTAATCATCCAGATGAAATAAATACATTGTTTGATCCGGCTATTGTTTATGCTAAGGGAAGTCGTTTAATGCATATGCTTCGTAGATGGTTAGGAGATAAAGATTTTTCAGAAGGTTTAGGAACATACTTTGCAAAACATAAATATAGTAATACAATAGGGACTGATTTATGGAATGCATTAAGTAGTGTTTCTGGTAAAGATGTTGCTAGTTTTATGAACTGTTGGTTAGAACAACCTGGATATCCATTAGTAACAGTTAAAGTTGTAGATGATAAACTAATTATTTCTCAAAAGCAATTCTTTATTGGTAAACATGAAGATAAAAATAGATTATGGCAAATACCTTTAAATAGTAACTGGAAAGGAATTCCAAATACATTAACAGATGAAGTATTAGAAATAGAAAATTATAGCAAATTAAAAGAAAATAATAATGGGGCACTACAATTAAATACTGAAAATACTGCACATTATATTATTAATTATGAAGGAGAATTATTTGATAGCTTATTAAAAGATTTTAATAAACTTGATAATGTTTCTAAATTACAAATAATTCAGGACTATAAGTTAATGGCAGAAAGTAGTCAAATTTCATTCGTTAAATTATTGAATTTATTACCAATGCTTACAAATGAAACTTCATATTTAGTTACTTCTACTATTTCAGGTGTAATTAATAGCTTAAAACAGTTTATTGAAGAAGGAAGTAATGTTGAAGATAAATTTAAAAATATAGTTAAGAAAGTTTATCAATCAAACTTTGACCGTTTAGGATTTAAAGCGAATGATAATGAAACTGATGAAGATGAAATGGTTAGGCAATTGACATTATCATCAATGATTTATAGTGATGATGAAAATGTTTCTAAAAAAGCAAATGAAATATTTATGGAATATAAGGATAAGTTAGAAACTATACCAGCAGCAATCAGAGCACATATTTTAATTAATCAAATAAAACATTATGAATCAATTGAACTTGTAAATCTATATTTAGATTTATATGTTAAAACAAATGATTCAAACTTTAAGCGTCAATTAGCCGGAGCATTATCAAAAACTAATAATGAAGCAACAGTTAATAAAGTTTTATCAGTGTTAAAAGATAAAGATATTGTTAAGCCGCAAGATTTAGGAATGAGTTGGTATGAACCGTTTTTAGCAAACTCTTATTCACAAGAAACATTTTGGAATTGGTCTCGTGATAATTGGGAATGGATTAAGAAAATATTAGGTGGAGATATGAGTTTTGATGGATTTGTTATTTATCCTGCAAGTTGTTTTAAGACTACTAAACTTTTAAATGAGTATAAAGAATTTTTTGAACCACAATTATCTGATATGGCACTTAGCCGTTCTATTTCAATGGGAATTAATGAAATTGAAGCAAGAGTTGCTTTAATTGAAAAAGAAAAGGAATTTGTAAGTAAAACTATTTTAGAAATGGAAATTTAAAGGTAATGGAAAGTAACAT
>NZ_LOQI01000111.1 GCF_001517915.1 Oceanivirga salmonicida
CCTTCTTTTGAAGAAGGTTCTATACTCACATTTATATCATTACCTTTTGCATAATTAAAGTTCTCTATTAAGGTATCTATTTGCTCTATAGTATACTCTTGCCCCTTTCTAATACCTGAACTTAGATACAAGGGTATTACTGTTTCTTTATTATTGTAAAATACCTTATCTACTTTACTTGCATAAAGGCTTATTGGTAGTAATAAATATATTAATTTTTTCAATGCGATCTCCTTTAAATAATTAATAACTGTTTTTTGTATTTATATCATTATCATATTTTAATAAATATAATATTTTTAATTATATTTATTTTATTCAAATATGGTCTTTGGCTATTTCTTTTACACCTTTTCTTAATTCTTATATTGCATCTAATGGTAATTTTTTTATCTAATATATTAATCTTTATCTTCCTAAATCATCTGTATTATCAAATTCTTCATAATCTATTTGTAATCTAAAATCTATATTTTTTTCTTTTTCTACATAAATCAATGATAATCTAAGTTTTTCACGTATACTTAAACTAACTTCTGCTGACAACTATAATTTCATATTTTAACTTTCAATAAATTATTTGCCTTATTTTTTCATAATCTAATATTTTATCAAAAATAATACATTCTTTTTTACCATTAATTCTTATTTTAATTTTCGTTTTCATCAATACTTTTAGTTTCCTTAATATTATCTAATACTAATAAAAAGTCAAAAACAATAACTATTACTGCCATTATTTTATATGAAATTACTATTCTTAAAATATGGTAAGTTATAAAATAGAAAAATAATATGTATATCATTATAGCAGTTCTTCTTTCATATAAATTTATGTCAAAATAATAAAAAATAAACATTGTTAATAAAGTAATTGCTACACTTATATTTAGTTGTAATTCTATACCAATGTATCTATCATTTAAAATTATATTATTTCTAAATAAAGTTAAAAATATAATCATACCTATTATTAAAATATTTAGTATAGTCTTATTTATTTTTATATCAAAAATTTCTTTTCTATATTTTGAAATCAAATATATTAAAGTTACTATAATTATTATTAATAATATAATAGACATATATATAATATTTTTTTCTTTATCTTCAAACCAACCTATCATTCTATACTTATGTAAAATTATTCCTAAAACATTTATCATATATACATATTTAATTTTGCTATACTCTTTATTTTTTATTATCTCTTGAAATAATATTGTTAGTATAAACATAAATATATTATGCCCTAGTGTATATATAAACATACTTAAGAAGATAAGTATTTTTTTTATTTTTTCATTCTTAATATTCAATAATAAAACATTTATTACACTAAACTTTGTTAATTCTAATACTATTAATTTCATACTTAATGTATTATTTGTAAATATTTTTATAACTGGTACAAATATTCCCTCAAACAAAGGAGCAAAAAGCAAAAATATCATTAATATAAAAATCAGTTCTACTTTAAAGTCTATTTTTTTATCATTCATAATTAGCCTCCTTCTATATGCTTGTGAAAATTATACTAAAATAAGCAATATCAAAATCTATAAATACATATATATTAGGATTTGTTGATAAGCCTTTAAAAAGAAGAACCAAAATATTCAGTATATATATAATTATTATTATATTTATATTTATTTTTTTCATTTTTACTCACACTCTATTCTTGTTGCTGAAGATTTAGTTTTCATACTATTATAAAACCCCCAAAAAGAACTTGTACATTTCTTTACTCTTTCTAAAATTTCTTTTGGAACATCAGAATCTATTCCTGAACCATATTTATTAAATAATCTAACATCAGATTTTAGATGTCTACCAAAATCATTCCATTTATCAGCATCTTGATTAAAAGTTCCTCTTGTAAGTTTGTCAGTAACAACTTTTTTATCATGTATATTTATAACTATTTCATAACCATCTTCATTTGTATATTTATAATTTCTTGTTTTATCATTATTATTAATATACATTTTACCATTTTCATCAAATTTTATATTATGAAAAATTGAAGTCATAGCAGAAGCTACTGTTAATTTCTGAATTTTCCCTCTTTTATCCTTAACATAAATAGTATTAATACCATCCTCAAATTTTATATCTTCATATTTTGCATAATTCAAACTATTTTTTTCTAAATAGTAATAGTAATTCATTTCTTCTCTATAATTTTTATCTCTCTTATATTTTTCAACATCAAGTTTAAAACCTAAAGGTTTAAATTCTTTATTAAAATCTTCAACTTTAACTATATTATTTGAAATTAAATCTTTATGTGATTTAAGTGGATCTTTTATTAAGATACATTTTTCTCCAATATGGGTATCATTAATACACAATTCAGAATCTTCCCAAGCATTTGAACCTTCTGTTGGCTTATCACTAATAATTTCTCCAACACTTTCAACTTCATCTGCTTCTAAATGAATTTTTTCAGTATCTCCTGTTCCTTTTACATTCTTTGCAAATATATTCCCTGCTGTTGCACCTAATAATTTTAATTCTCCTGTATTTTTATCTCTTACATATCTTCCATACTTATTTATTCCATATTCTCTTGCTAAATCATGTTTAAATTCTTCTTCACTTAAATTTCCAATAGTATATATAGTTTTCTTTCCATTTTTATCTCTACCAACAAATGTTCTTAATTTACCAAGTCCTCTTGCCTCTAATTCTTTATTTCTTTTTATTACTTCTTCAGGTAAATTATCTTCATCTAACACTATATAAGCATCGAATCCTGCTTTCTTAGTTAACTCTTCTCTTTCTTCTTTTGTTTTTGCTTTACCATTTCTAATTTCTTTTGTAACTTTATCATGTTTTGCATTTAGATGTATTTGTCCACTTTCTAATAATCCTCTTTTTTCTTGTTTAGATTTATCAGTTGTACTATCTTTTTCTACTCCTAAT
>NZ_LOQI01000112.1 GCF_001517915.1 Oceanivirga salmonicida
TTATATACATAAACGATCATCTCCTTTAATTTAATTTGTAATATATTTATATCACAAAAAATGGGTCAAATTAATGAACTTTTACGAAAAATTAAATGAGCTATTAAGGGCTCACTTTTGGTGAGCTTTCACATTTTTAAAATTTCTAAATGAAATTTTTCTTGACAAAGTCTTATTTTTTTGATAGTATATTCTAGTAACAACAAGCGTGTCTAGGTAGCTCAATCGGCTAGAGCATACGGTTCATACCCGTAAGGTTAACGGTTCGATTCCGTTCCTAGACACCATTTTTTTATATAAAGTAGGTGTTAAATTTGGATTTGAACAATTTGAAAGTGTATTATGAAGTTTGTAGAAATAGAAGTTTTACTAAGGCAAGTAGTGTCTTATTTATTAGTCAATCAGCAGTATCAATACAAATAAAAAAATTAGAACAAAGTTTAGGAGTTCAATTAATTGAAAGAGATTCTAAAAATTTTAAATTAACTTTGGCAGGGAAAAAAGTATATAAAATGTCCAAAGATATTTTTGGTAGATTAGCAAGAGTAGAAAATGATATTAAAAGAATTATAGATACAAATCAAACTAAAATAATTATAGGTACAACTCATAATATAGGAGAGCCTATATTACCAGTTATAATAAAAGAATATTGTTCTAAAAATAGTAACGTGATATTTGATGTATATGTAAAAAATAGTGCTTCACTTATTCAAAAATTAAGAGAAGGTGAAATTGATTTAGTTTTAGCTGAAGATATAGTAATAGATGATGATGAATTAAAGGCAATATATACAGATGATTATCCATTTATAATTGCAGCACCTAAGTTTGTTAAAAAATATTCAGATTTGAAAAAAATATATTTTCTAAAAAGAGAAACAAATCAAACTCTATATTATATTGAACAATTTGAAGAAATCGCTGGATTTAAACATGAAAAAGAAATGCTTGTTAATGGAAGTATAGAAACTATAAAAAATATGATATCAAATGGATTAGGTTATTCAGTGTTACCTTATTATTGTACATATGATAGATTAGAAAAAAAAGAAATAAAAATGTTACACAAATTTGATAAAACATACAATAAATTTCAAATAATATTTATGAAAGAAAATTCAGATAATCAAATATTGTCAGACTTTATAAAATATTTGAGATCGTTTGATATTACAAAATCATTAAAAGATTAATAAAATGAGTATATAAAAAATATAGAATTAGAAATTTAAAATAGAATAGAAAATTTAAAATAGCATAGAATTAGAAACTTATCTAAGTCCATGCTATTTTTTAATGTTCTTTAATCATTTAATAAACTAAATTTATCAAACATATAAAATAGTATACTTATTAATATAGCAATAATACTAGCAAGTACCATACCTTTTAATGCTATTCCAAATATATTTACTGTAAGTCCACTAAGCCCTGTTACAAATACAACAGAAGTTAGTATTAAATTACTTGATTTATTGTAATCAACTTTCTTTTCAACTAATAGTCTTAATCCAGAAGTCCCTATCATACCGTATAGAAGGAATGTAACTCCACCTATAACATTACCTGGTATAGAGTTGATAATTGCGGCAAATGGGCCTATAAATGCCATTATAATCGATATTATGGCTGCTCCTGCTATAACTCTAACACTATATACCTTAGTTATAGCCATAACTCCTATATTTTCTCCATAAGTAGTTGTTGGAACTCCACCAACCAAACCTGATAACATAGTTGAAAAATTATCTGCAAATAATGTTTTTTCTAAACCTGGATCTTTTAATAAGTCTTTACCAACTATGTTACTTGTAACTGCTTGGTGGCTAATGTGTTCTGAAAGTATTACTAGAATTACTGGTAATATAGTTAAGATTGGAATTAATGAAAATTTAGCCATTTGAAATTTTGGTATAGTTAATATTGAAGCATTTATTATACTAGTTAAATCAACCATTCCAAAATAAATAGATGCTATATAACCTATTATCATAGATATTAGTATAGGTATAGTTGAGAAAAATTTTCTAAATAAGACTGAACCTAATATTGCAGTTCCTAAAGTAAGTCCAAATACTATTTGTCCTTCATAACTAGTAAGGTCTGCACCAATTTTACCTGGTGTAATAGTTATAAATGCTAATTCAAACCCTATAAGTGATACTACTGCACCCATAGCAGCAGGTGGTAGTATAATGTCAATGAAATTAGTTCCGAATTTTTTAACAACAAATGAGAATAGGCAACCAACAAAACCTACAGCAACAAATCCACCTAATGCATAACTATAACCATAATTAGAATTAGATATAATAAGACTAGCAGGTGCTAAGAAAGCAAAACTTGACCCTAGATAAGCTGGTGCTTTTGCTTTTGTTATTGCAATAAATAATAAAGTACCTAATCCATTCATAAGTAAGACTATTGATGGATCTATACCAAATATTATAGGAACTAATACTGATGCCCCGAACATTGCAAACGTGTGTTGTAGACTTAGCGGTATAAGTAGACTTAATGCGACTTTTTCATCTATACCAATAATTTTCTTTTCTTTCATTATTCCTCCTAAAAAGTATAAAAAAAAATAAGTATAAATACTTATTTACTGATAATAATATTAAAAATAAAATAGATAGCAATGTCTAATTTTTTCAAAATATTCTTATACTTAAATTTATTAAAGTAAAATAACATAACTACCTCCTAATTTTTTTTACTAAAAAAATGATAACAAAAAAATGAAAAATAGTCAATAAAAAAATTGAAAAAAA
>NZ_LOQI01000113.1 GCF_001517915.1 Oceanivirga salmonicida
TCCTTCATAATAAATTGGAATTTAAAATTTTTACATTCAAGTCTGTATTTTTCCAAAGTTTCTTCACCACAACTAGCTGTTCCTAATCCATATTGTTCGTAATCTATATTTAAATTTAAATCTTCTGTTTCTATTAATTCTTCTCTGTGTTTTGCTTTTTCAATATTCATTACATCATAAGGACTTACTGAAAAATTAATAAGTCTATCTACTGAATCAAATCTTAATATAGAGTTACTAGATTTTAATTCAAACCATCTAACTTTTGATCTATTTCCACTTTCTTGCGGATATATATATGGTGTCATCATTTTATCTATTTCTAATTCATATACTCCCAGTTTTTTACCTGAACATGAATCAATGTATGTTTCTTCTTCACCTAAACCATACCATCTAACTTTACTATATTTTTTATCAATTTTCATTTTTATACCCAGTCTAGGTACTGTATTAGGTTTATTTCCAAAAACCTTTCCAAATACTTGTACTAATATATCTTTATTATCAGTATAACTTAATTTATATTCTAAATCATAACCCCAATCAAGTGAAGTAGCTACATATTTTTGTTTTATAATTCTTTTATTTTCAGATATTTTATCACTTAATCTAATACATTCCATCAAATCTACTCTTTTTTCTTTCCATTTTTTATATACTGAAACACCTAATCTATCATTATCAGTACTTGCACGCCATATATTAAAATCAATATTAATATCTTCCAACTTTAACTTATTTATACTATTTAATTTGATATATTCCCCTTTTAAAACTTCTTGATAAAAAGCAATTTCTTTATTATCTTTTTTTATAATAATCATTAGTACATTTTCATTTATACTTCTTTCATATTTTAAATTAACTGCCTTAGTTTCATGTGGTCTAATAGATACATTAAAATGATTTTCATATATTATTTTTTCTTCTTCATATACTCTAACTTCAAAATCTAGACTATCAGTATTTAAAAAATCATATCTATTTTCAATATAATATTTATTATTTTTTTTGTATATTTTTATAGGTTCTAATGCTTTTTTATATTCACTTAATGCTGGACTTGGTGTTCTATCTGGAAAAACTACACCATCAACAACGAAATTTCCATCATTCACTTCTTGTCCAAAATCACTACCATACATATATTTACCATCAATTAATATTGCATGATCACACCATTCCCATATAAAAGCCCCTTGTAATCTTTTAGATGAATATATTACATCCCAAACATCTTTTACAGCACCTGGACCATTTCCCATTGCATGTAAATGCTCACATAATATGTATGGCTTTTTAAATTTGGTTATTTTAGCAATTTTTTCTAATTCTTTTATTGGTGTATACATACCTGAATGCACATCAGAAGATATTGGATCTTCGGTTGGAATAAATTGATTTTCTTTATTAGTCTCCGCAATTTCTCTTGTTTCACCTTCATAATGTATTAATCTACTATCATCTCTTTTTTTAGCATATTCTGCCATTTTGGCATGATTTATACCGTAGCCTGATTCATTTCCTAATGACCAAAAAATTATACTCGGATGATTTTTATCACGCTCAACCATTCTTATCATTCTATCTAAAAAAGCTTTTTCCCATTTTGGGTCATTATTAAGACTATTTCTTTGATTTATTATATCTAAACCATGTGTTTCTAAATCTGCCTCATTTATTACATAAAAACCGTATTTATCACATAGTTCATAAAAGCGTGGATCATTTGGGTAGTGTGAAGTTCTAATTGCATTAATATTGTTTTCTTTAAATATTTCCAAATCTTTTACCATATCGTCTATACTTAGTGTTCTACCTGTTACAGCATTAAATTCATGTCTATTTACACCTTTGAATTTAACATATTGTCCATTTATTAGAACTACGCTATCTTTTAATTCTACTCTTCTAAATCCGATTTTTTGTTCTATTATTTCAATTATATTATCATTTTTATCTAATATTTCTAATTTAAAATCATATAAGTTAGGAATTTCAGCTGACCATTTCAAACAATTCTCAACTATTATTTTTTCTCTAAAATATTTACTATTTATTTCATATTTATACTTTTTATCACCCAAATAGATATTTATATTTTTTACTTTTTCATAAAATTTTAATTCCAAATCCAATATTCCATGATTATATGTATCATCTAAAGTAGTTTTTGTAAATATATCTTCTGTTATATAATTAGAAGCTATATATACATTTCTATATATACCACTTAACCACCACATATCTTGATCTTCTAAGTAACTAAATACATTCCATTTATATACAACCACTTTTATATTGTTTTCACCAATCACTAAAAAATTCGTTATATCGAATTCACTTGTTTCACGACTTCCCTGACTATATCCAACTAATTTATTATTAATATATACATGAAAACTACTATCTACTCCTAAAAATACTAAAGTTTCTCTTTTATTTATTTTGTTTATTATAAAGGTTCTTTCATATATTCCAGTCGGATTATTTTGTGGAATTATAGGTGGTAAACAAGGAAATGGGTACTGAACATTTGTATACCATGGTTTGTCAAAACCATGTAATTGCCAACATGAAGGAACTTGAATTTTAGTTTTTTTATTTTCATATTCAAAATCCCATATTCCATTTAAATTTATATAACCTTTTAAATTTTTATTCATATCTTTTGTAAAAAAATATGAACGAGGTTTTAAAACATTTTTCCCTAAAATATTTATATTTTCATAATCTTTCATTTTTATCCTTTCAATACTTTT
>NZ_LOQI01000114.1 GCF_001517915.1 Oceanivirga salmonicida
TTTTATTATATTTTTCATTTTACCTCTTTGATTATATTCCTAAATTAAATAATATTAACGTATTACTACTTCCATTATTTCTGAATTATAATATGGTTTTATTTTTTTTAGTAATTCTCCTTTATCTTTTTCTGGAATTTTAAGTGCCTCATTTGGAGAATTAGAAAAATTATACACATATACAAAATAATATTTTTGTTTATTTATATATTCCCACCAATCTATATTTGGAAACACTCTAGGTTTTTCAAAATATTTCTTTGCAATTTCTCTCTCTTCTAATATTTTCTTTTTTTCTAAAGATTCATCTTTATTTAATTTATATTTTCCAAAATCATAGTTTTCCATATTCCAATAAGAATAATTTATTGTTTTACTTTCAATACCATACAATACATTATTATCTTTTATGTAATATTGTATAGAAGAGTTAAGTTTGTAATTTTTATTTTTCGCATATTCATTAAGTATTTTTTCTATTTCATGAAAATTATTTCCTTTACTTAAATCATATATTAACTCATTTTCAATATATGCTTCATAGCCTAAAGTTTCAAAAAATAAATACAAAATTTTTATTTTAGGCTCTACTTTATAAAAATGACTTCTCCAAATTTCTACATACTCATTATTCAAATCTTTTCTAATTATTTTTAAACTAGCGGGTTCATCAATACCGCTCATTAGTGATTGCATTTCTATTTTTTCATCATCAAATGTTAAATTAAATTCTTTTTTTACAATATCTACAAAATCTTTTTTTAATGTTTTATCATAACATGAAACACTAAATATAAAGATTATTAATAGTTTTATTATATTTTTCATATACAATATTCCTTCCTATTATTTTAAGTATAAGTCATTTGATCTCTTATCAGGTGTTCCTAAATTATGTCTATTAAGAACAGATTTCTCTTCAACTTCATCATTTTTATTTATACTGTTTTGATATGATAATACTCCATAATTATATAAAATATCCTCACTAATACCTATTTCTTTTAGTAATTTTGATTTAATTAATTTTTTTATCCTAGCACCTGGGGTTTTTATTAATACTAATTCTCTATTTTCTCTAAGATCAAATTTAGAAACACTAACAGTTTCATTATTAACTATATATGTATTTCTAAGAATTGCATCTTTGGGATCATGTGCATATAAATCATTTCTTCCTGATATATCATATTCATTTGATCTATTTTTTATTGAATTTGATAAACTATATATTGAATTTTTTAAACCTGCTGCAGGAGTTAGTGTATCAAAAATATTATAATATCTAAAATTAGGTGCAGAATCTATAACCACTCCTTGTGTTCTTTCAATATTTAAAACCGAATCTTCTACTAATGATCCTCCTAAAGAATGCCCTATTAAAAATACAACTTTATCTTTATATTGAGGTATATTTTTTATTTTATTAACAAATCCTCTAAATTTTTCTCTTTGATCATATGGATCTAATTCTAGTTTATAATTAATTTTAAACAAATCTAGTACATCATTAAGTTTATTTTCAACTACAGTACCTATTTTAGTACTAAATGTTGGTAAGGCAAATCTTATATCTGACAAAATATCTCTATAGTCAGTTTTTTCTGTCCCTCTTACTACAATTATTGGTTCTCCATCTTTTGTTTCTAAAGCAATCGCATCTAGACCACCGAAAGAATCTATTATTTTATCTATTACTTTATATTTTTTATTTTGAATTGTTATTTTATCATTTATTTCAAATTCTTTTAAATTTTTATTATAAATATAATCTTGTGCTAAATATGCCACTTCTTTTGAATTTAAACCTTTTCTATCTATATTATTTAATGATAAATTCTTATCCTCTAATAATAATGATAATTTTTTATTTTGTGATGCTAATGAGACCTTTATGTTTTTCAATTCACCTGTCTTAAGATGCTTATATAACTTCTTTGATATTATATCTTGATCTTCTTTATTTAACTTATAATATCTTTCTTGATATTGTTTATCTAACTTAGATAAATATTGTTTTTCAAAATTTCCTTTATAATCTTCACCTTCTTTTATTTTGTAATTTCTTGTCCAGTATCTCGTATTTTCATAATCAATATAATCAGTTAATTTTATATTTAAATCTGTGAAACCTCTTTTTATCTTTAAACTTCCTTTTGCTGATTTAGAATCTAAAGCTTCATTTTCATATGTCCATCTATTTGTCTCATATATTATTATATTCACAAGATTATCTAAATCTTGTATATCTATTTCATTTAGATTTATAATCAATCTATTATTTTTATCTGTCCCTGCTATTCCTTCAAAATCAGGATCTCTAGTAAAGTCTATTCCACTAAATTCTTCACCTCTTATCTTTACATAATAATCTCCTAATTTTCTCACTAATTGTCCAATTTTATTTTCAATAATATCTCTTTTTAAACCTTTTGATCTTTTTAATTCCTTTTTTAATTCTATTAATTCCATTTTTACTTGATTTAAGAATAAATTTTCACTATGTCCATTTAATTCATTCAATCTACTTTTTAATTCTTCTTTAAATAAAACTTCTTTTGCTAATTTTTCATAATTTCCCCCTCTTTTATTTTCTGTTATTGTATTTATTTCTTTTAATAACTTTTTGCCTTCTATTGTTCCCTTTATTGCATCAATATATGCCTTTGGTGTTCCTATTACATTTTTTAAATCATCCGCAAACTTTAATGCTCCACTTGGCATCGCTAAGTCTAAATGTAAGTTATAGTCTACACCATG
>NZ_LOQI01000115.1 GCF_001517915.1 Oceanivirga salmonicida
ATTGCAAAGAAATATTTTGAAGAACCTAGAGTGTTTCCAAATATAGATTGGTGGGAATATATAAATAAACAAAAATATTATTTTGTATACATATACGGATTTTTGGATACTTCAAATAATGTAATTGAACTTTCAGAAAATGAAAAAAAAGAATTAAAAGAAAAAATAAAATCATATTATAATTCAGAAATAATTGAAGTTGCAATTTTTGAGCCTGAATAATTAATATTTAAAAAAATAGAGGAATAGTATTATAAAAATGAAAAATATAGTAAAACTATTAATAATCTTTATATTTAGTGGCACATAAAGAATTAGAAGATTATGTAACAGAAGTAGGTATACAAGATAAAGTGATATTAGTAGTAGGACATTCATTAGGGGGAGGAATAGCAAAATATATAAATCTTATGATGAAAAATACACAAGCTATAACAGTTGATCCTGCTAATGTAGAAAAGCTTGAAACTATGCTAATGTCAGGAAAAAGGCAAAGAGAAGAACATGAATTGGCAATTAAGGAAAATAGAAAAGAAAGAGATTTAACTGGATTATACGATATGATGGATATTATACCTAAAAACATAAAAATTAATATAACACCTTTAAATGTAGTAAAAGTAGTAAATGGTAAAAAGATGAGTTCGCCTTTTTATCGTGGAGTTGTGTTTTATAACAAAGCATTTGCATATGAAAATAGTACTAATTTATATTATTTGAAAAAAGAAAAATTGGAAAAATTAGAAAAAGAACCAAAAGTTGCAGAATTATTAAAAATATCTAGCAAACTTGATAAATATTCACCAGATTATTATAGTGATTTAGCTAGAATTAATGAGTTATTTAAAGATGAAAATGTAAAAAAATATGCAGAATTAATAACAAGTATTAGTAGAATTTACGATTCACATAAATTAGGTATTCCTGATGATATAATAAATAGACTTTATCATTCAAGAAAAAGAGAGGTTAATAAATAATGAAAAGGGGTTTAATCATATTATTTTTGGTATTTATGTTAGTATCATTGGGAACTTGTGTTTATATTGAACCATATTTATATAAAGAAGGACTTTTAAATAAATATGAAGAAGAAAAAAATATAATAATGAATAAAAAAAATATAAAAATTGGAGCGACTAGTTATGGGACAGACCCTGAAGGAGGAAAAAATTATCCAGTAGAGTATATTCAAACAGAAAAACTTAAAACAAATTATTTTGAAAATGAATATAGCACAACTTTCAAAAGAGATAGATACCCTGAAGATTTACATATTACAGGAGAAAAAACATATATAATAAATGAATTGTTATATGATAAATCAAAAGGAAATCATTTTGAAAAAATAGATGAATATATACAAAAAAATAAAGAAAAAATATTTAAAGTATTTTTGGGAGAAAATTGGGAAAATGGGGAAGCAATAAAATTTGAAATAGAAATATTAAGAAATCTTGATTTTAGTAAAAAGAACGAAAAATTTTATTATCGTAAATATAGGAATGCTAATATAAAAAATTATGTTATAAATCCAATTGATGAAGATAATTTAAAAGATTATGAAAAAGGTTTAGAACGAGAAAAACAATTTTTTAATGAAAAAGTAAAGTATGAAGATATAGATTGGGAGAAATATATAGATTATATGGGAGATTATCCAGTATTGATAATGTATATTCAGAAAAAAGTGTATGATGAAGCTAAAAAAAAGAGATATTGGATTTTTGAAGTTGATATAAGAGAAGAATATATGAGACATACACCAGAAAGAGTAAAGGGAATAAAAGAAGTATATAAAGAATTTGAAAAATACTATAATAAAGATACTTTTACATTTGCAATATATGAATAGAACAATAGAAAAAATAAAAAGATTGGATATTAAATTTGATTGGGATTTATTGAAAGGATTTCATTTTTCAGAAAAATCAAAATATTTAGGATATTTTATTTTAGAAGATGGAAAAAAGGAGACTAAAAAAATTGAAAAATAAAATTATATTATTTATTATATTTATGTTAACATTAAATTCTTGCTTTAGTAGAAATAAATCAGATGTAGTTAGAGATTTAAAAAAATATAATATAATATTACCTGAAAATGAGTTTGATTATGAATATGTTCCAAGATTTAATGCTACTTTTGAAACTATTAAATTGAAAAAATATAAGTATAAAACTAAATATAAGCACCAGATAGGTTATACAACTAGAAATATTGAAGAATATATTTATAATGTATTTATTAAACAATATATACTTAATAAATATTTGTATGATAAGAATATTGGTAATAATTTTGAAGAAATTGAAAATATTATTGATGAATATTTATTGAAAACCAAAAATAAGTTTAATATTATTGATTGGCAAACCCCAGTAATATATATTGGATTAGAAGATATAAATATAAGTGAAAATAGAGATAGATTTTTATATAGAGACAAATGTTATTTAATATCAAAAAATAAAGTTAATGAAAGTAATTTTAAAGAATGCTCAAATATAAAAATTACACAAAATAAATCTTCTGATATATCATATTTAAGGAATATATATTTAAAATATATAAATAAACAAACAAAATACGATGAATTAAATTTTTCACAATATTTTGAAGATGATAACAAATATTTATTAATAAGTATAGCTTTATATTCTCTAGAATCGAATAAAGAAAAATTTATTGATGCAGTAAATTTATTTAAAAATGAAAATTATTTAAAAAGGATAAGAAAAAATTATAATAA
>NZ_LOQI01000116.1 GCF_001517915.1 Oceanivirga salmonicida
GATAAATCTTTCTTTTTACCATCTAAAATACTTTTGCCAGATTGTTTTTTCAATCTTTTCACTGTTGCATATGATAAACCTGTAATAATTGTGATAGTAGTAAGTTTTCTACCTTCTTCGATTAATTTGATTGCCATTTTTTTAGCAAAATCTTTTTCTTCTTTAGTCATTTTTGACTACCTCCTTAAAAATATATTAAGTATATTTACACTTTGATATATATTAACTTGATAATCAAAAAAATGGCTCAAAATTGGCACTTTATATGATTTTAATTGCTATATTTTATGGCTCATTTTATGTGACGTTTTACATAAATAAAAAGGAATTTTCATGTATAAATATTGACAAAAGCAACTATTTAGAATATAATCTAATTAGATATAATTCTAAATAGGTTTGGAGTGAGATTATGTTTAATGAAAGTTTTAAAGCTTTAGGAGATCCTATAAGATTAAAGATTATAGAACTTCTAAGAGAAGGAAAATTAAGTGCAGGTGATATAAGTAGTAAATTTAAAATTACTTCTGCAAGCATTTCCTATCACTTAAAAATATTAAAAGAAGCAGATTTAATAAGAGAGCAAAAATATAAAAATTTTATTTATTATGAATTAAATCTTTCAGTTTTTGAAGAATTAATATTTTGGTTAAAGAAAGGTGATAAAAATGAAAAAATATAAGAATATTATAATAGCAGCAGTATTATGTTTATTACCAATGGTTTATGGAACAATAATATATAATAAATTACCTGAAATGCTGCCAAGTAATTTTGATTTTTCAGGCAATATTGATGCATATACTAATAAATTTAACATAATTTACATAATGCCTTTAATATTAGCAGGTATAACTATACTTATTTATTTTATGACTAGATTAGATCCTAGAAAAGTTAATTCAAATAACAAATTATTAATGGTTAGTATATTTACAATGCCATTAATCTCTAATTTAATAATTATAATAACTATATTAGTAGCACTTGAATATAGTTTAAATGTTAGCAAAATAATGACTCTTATATTATCAATAATGTTCATAATTTTAGGTAATTATATGCCCAAAGCACATAAAAATTATACAATAGGTATCAGATTACCTTGGACACTAGATGATGAAGAGAATTGGAATAAAACACATAAATTTGGTGGAATATGCTTTATAATTTTAGGTATTTTAGGAATAATAAGTATGTTTTTTAACATAGGAGCATACATTATATTTATTGTAATGATATTAATAAATATTATAATAATGGCTTATTCATATTACATATATTATAATAAAAATATAAAGAAATAAAAAATTAAATATTAGTATGTAAGACTCCATAATTAATGAACCCTAAAAAGTATGATTTATAGTCATATAAATGAGCCATTTTTACCTAATAAAATTTTAGGCATAAATGGCTATTTAATTTATCTATTCTTTTTCTTTTTTGATAACTCAATAAAAATCATCTTGAAAAATTTTCTCCAAGGATGGTCTTGTGGTGGTATATATTTAATTTTTTCTGTTTTCTCAATTGGCTTTTCATTGAAATTTTTAGAAAATTCTAAAATGTTATCAATCTTTTTTAAATCAAATATTTCATTATCTAATATCATGTGTAATGTACCAGTTAATGACTTAGCAACTACAATTTTAGTCTTATTATGTAAATACATATTTTCCCCTTTATGATTTAAAGGTACATATTTATTATTTTCATATGATATACAGTGCCCTGATATTACTCTTTTATTAAATATTGATAGAACTTTATTTAATTCTTCATCAGTATATGTTTGACATTCAAATCTATTTTCTATATCATTAAATTTAGAAAGAGCCTTTTCATTATGTTGTTTTACAAATTCAATTAAATATTTATTAGCTTCATTAATGTTTTTAATGCCGTAAAAACTTAATTCAGCAGCTAATCTAGATTGTAATGTTTTAAAGGTTCTTTCTACTGTACCTTTAGCTTGTGCTACAGAAGTAGTTTCTAATTCTATACCAAGAAAACGACACATTATTCCAAAGTTCGTTTTCTTTTCAGTATCTTCTGAATATTTAAAAACAGTTCTATTATCTGCTATTAATTTATATGGTATACCATAATTAATTAAAACTTGTTTAAAGGCTGTATAATATCCTTTAAGTGTTTCTTGTGTATCAAAGTATGCTCCTAGTATGACTGAAGTTGCTTTATCAACAAATAGATGGAGATTGAATTTTTTATCACCAAACCATATATGTGGAGAGGCATCAGTTTCTACTATTTCTCCAAAATATTTGATTCTAGGCATATATGGATGAGCGTACTTAAAACTAATTTCATATTTTAGTTTTCTTTCAATTTCAGTTAAACCTTTCTCTTTTTTCTTTTTACCCTTTTTAGATATTTTATTAAGAGTTTCATATGCTCTAATAGTTGATTTTCGAGACATAGGACTTCCTATTTTTCTTTTGGAAAATATTCTTAATAATAAGGCTCATTAATGTGATTTTCATTTATGGGTCATTAATTGTGGAGTTTCACATATAAAGAAATAAAAAATTAAATATTAGTATTGACAAAAAAGTATTTTAATATTAAAATAC
>NZ_LOQI01000117.1 GCF_001517915.1 Oceanivirga salmonicida
AACCTAGAGTGTTTCCAAATATAGATTGGTGGGAATATATAAATAAACAAAAATATTATTTTGTATACATATATGGATTTTTGGATACTTCAAATAATGTAATTGAACTTTCAGAAAATAAAATCATATTATAATTCAGAAATAATTGAAGTTGCAATTTTTGAGCCTGAATAGTTAATAAGTAATATGTAAATTGAATGTACCTAAATATTTATATAATTCACACTTTTTTGGGGAAATAGGAGAGCATTTAAATGTTTATACACTTGATGGAAAATTAAAGAAAGATAGGAAAAAATGAATAAGAAATTTAAATATATTATAAAAATTTTAGGGCTATTAATATTAGTTTTCGTATTATTAAATATATTTTTTGGAGAAACTGATTCTCAAACATTAAGTAGAGAAATGGAAGAAGAGTATAATATAATTTTACCTATTAAAGAATTTGAATTTAGAGACAAATTTGTAAGCCTATTGACAACGTATCAAGATTTTAAGTTTAAAAATATTAAGTATAAAACTAAATACAAAGATATATCTGAAAGCTATATAACTTCTTATAATGGAAATGTTGATGATGATATATTATCACGACTTTTAAATTTATATGTAATTAATGATTATATAAGAGATAAAAGTATGGGAAATAATTATGAAGAAACTGAAAAAATAATAGATAAAATGGTACTAGAAATTCCCAAAAAAGTAGGAATAGATTTAAAAAATAAAATAAGAATAGATGTATTTTATGATAAAATATATAGAGATAAAAATATTATTGGAGATTACCTTACATGTTATAAAATATTGGATAATTCTTTAAAAGAACTTGAAGAAGATTGTTCATTTTTGAATCAGCCGCTTGTAGTGAGAGGATACTTAAGAAAACAAACATTAAAATATACTCCCCAAAAAACAAGATATGATGAATTAAATTTTAAAGATTTTTTATATGATAATAATATATATCCTTCATTATATATTTTTATAGACTTAGAAAAAGAAAATAAAGAAAAAACAAATGAAGTTATTGAAATATTAAAAAAAAATAAATATTTAGAAGAAATAAGAAAAAATTATAATAATAAAACTATGGCTACTTTTATTTGGATTAACTATGTAGATGAAAATGGAGAAAATAAAGATTATATATTACATTAAAGTTGAATAAAGTAATAAATTATTGAAAAGTATAATTATAAAATTCTTTTCTTTGAATATATACTAGGGAGAAAATTGAAAAATATGAAAAAAATAATGTCAAATGTAATTAAAATAACTTTTTATACAATTATTATAGCAATATCAACTATAATTTTAAATTTTTTGATTAGAAATATTGCAAAATATACTATAGGAGATAATTCATTGTATATACATATGTATTTCAATAACATGGAAATTGATGAAAGAGAAATATATTCAAATAAAGAATTGAGTTTTTCATCAGCACCACCAATATATGCATATTTAAAAAAAATAAAGCCAATAAAAAAAGAATATTTTTATAAAGGAAGATTTAATATTTATACTGATACACATGCAAACCCAAAAAAAATAATAGAAGGAATTTTATTAAACCCATATATATTTAATGAATTAATATATGATAAAAATGTAGGAAATAATTTTGAAAAAGTTGAAGAATACATTTTAAATGAAGGCTCTAAATATAATATATTTTTAGGTAGATATAAAAAAAATAAAAAAGAATTTTATAAACTTTTAAATATAGAGGCAAATTTTAAGTACAAATTGAATAAAAAAGATAAGATCTATTGTATAATAGAAGAATGTTACGAATTAAAAAATGCAAAACTTAAATTATTAGAAAAACATAATTATGATTTATATGGAAAATTAATAAAAGAAGAAGAATATTTTTTAAAAAGTGATAAAAAAATAGAAATACTAAAAATTAATCCAGAAGAATATATGGAAAAATTTGATATTTACCCTATTATAGTAATTTCATATGATGAAAAATGGGAGTTAAGTGAAGAATTTATAGAAGGAATAAGAAATGCATTTAATAAAAATATGAATTTGAATAAGATAGGATTGATTATAGAAAGTGTTGATTTTCATGAATAAATTGAAAAAGATATAGTGTTAATTTTCTAATATTTATTTGTAAATAGAGTTATATAAAAAAGTAGAAATTAATATAAAATAAAAAATACTTTGTAATTTCTAAATATAAGTATAGCATTACGCAAAATAAAATATCAATTTCCGTGATTTAAAAAATTTTTGGATATAAAAATGAACAAACATTAAGAAATTCAACAATTAAAAAATATTTAAAAAAAATACTTGCATTTTTTGAAAAACGAGATATAAATATAATATAAAATTTATAAAGAAGTAAAAATTAGGAGGATATATTATGTTAACGAAATCGAAAGTATTACCAATAACATTATTCTTTGGAGTAGTTTTAGTTTTGCATGC
>NZ_LOQI01000118.1 GCF_001517915.1 Oceanivirga salmonicida
ATTCACTAATTTTTGTATGTATTTATCTTTTATTTCGTAACAAGGTATATTTAATTTTTCTAAACCACTTTTTTTTAGTAAAAACATACCTAATTTTTTATGTAATACTCCATTTAAAAAGTCTGTTGCTTCTAAAAAATATAAGTTATCTCTCCTATTTAATAAGTATTTATATAAATCATCTTTATTTTTATTAGGCATAAAATCTATTACAAAATCTATATCAAAACCATATAAAGCAGTTAAATATGATAAATTAAGCACACTAGGTCCTGATATACCATATGGTGTAAATAATAATTCTTCAAAATCACTTCTTAATAACTCTCCGTTATTATATACTTTTAAATCAACGTCTTGTCTTATTCCCTCTAAACCTTTTACATATTCTTTATCTGTTTTTAATTGTGTTATAACAGGGCTTAATTTTGTTATTTTATGTCCAAAAGATTTTGCGATTTCATAACCACTACCATCACTTCCAAGTTGTTTATATGAATAACCACCTGTTGCTATTACTAACTTTTTACCCATATATTCATTAACATAAAATATATCATTTTTTTTATAAGCCTTTTCTATATTAGTATTTAAAATTAAGTTTACTCCTAAATACTCTAATTTATTTCTTAATATATCTACTATTGATGCTGCTTGCATTGAATTAGGGTACATTTTACCTCTTTTTTCTTCTTTGGCTAAAATACCTAAATTTTCAAAATAGTTTATTATATATTCAGGTGTATATTTTTCTAAAATATTTTTTATTAATTCCTTATTATTTCCATAATAGTTTTTATAACTTGCATACCTATTTGTGAAGTTACACCTACCATTACCAGTAATTAAAACTTTTTTTAATATTCTATCTTTATGTTCTATCAAAAGAACCTTTTTACCTTTTTTTAATGCTTCAATACTACATAATACCCCTGAAGCCCCTGCACCTATTATAATATAATCAAAAACCATTTTTCTTACCTTCTTCGATCGCTTGTCTATATTTATCTTTATCTGCTGCAAATATACAACCACAATAACATTGTCTATAAACATCAAACTTTTGACATAACTCTATGGATCTTTTATAACCATTATTCTTTTTAAAATCTGATGGCAAATATTTAGTTGAATAAATATTTTGTATATTAAATCCTATTTTATTTATCAATTGGCTATTTTTCATAGGACTTAATGTTAATGCACTTCCAAAATAGTCATAATTTAATTCTACTGCCTTTTTTGCAACTATATCTAATCTATATGCAAAACAAGCTTCGCATCTTATACCACCTTCTGGTTCTTTTTCTAATCCCCTTACAACTTTAAAAAATTCTAATGGTTTATATTCTTCTTCTATATACAAGACATTATTATTTGTTTCTTTATTAAAATTTTCTATAAACTTTTTCTGCTCATAACTTCTTTTTCTATATTCTGCTTCAGGGTGTATATTAGAATTAGCAAATAATATAGTAATATCAGCATATTCACACATAAATTCCAAAGTATATGTACTACACGGTGCACAACAACTATGTAAAATAACTTTGGGTCTTGTTTCATGTTTTTTCCAAATTTCTATGACTTCTAATAGTAGTTTGTGATAGTTTATTTTTTCATTTGGTCTCATCATTTTTACTAAGTCATTTGCATCAAACATTTTACCTCCCTTTTAAAAAAAGTAAAGATCAACTTTACTTTTACTCGTACTATATATTCTGATTATAATATATCTTTTATTAATTTTTCGTTATTAGGATATATTAAATTTTCAAATTTCATATATTCTTCTGTTTTCTCATTATTTATAAAAATAGCTATATCTTTTTCTCCTTGTTTTTCAAATTCTTTTATAAAATCTTCAAGAATTAATAAATCAGGATTTTTATTTATTTGTATTACTAAATTGTTTTCATTTTTAACACTACATATTATATAACCTAATTCTTCTAAAATATCTATTGCTATTCTTACTATATAGTTTTTAATATTAATTTCTTTTGCCAACTTTTCTAATGTATAATTTTCTTCATTATTCATAAATCTTTTGATTATTTTATATAGTACATATACTGAAATAGTTTTTTTATAACTCACTGACAAATTATCTTCTTTTAAATCATAATTTGTATCTAGTGAATAGGTTATTTGTGCTCCCGCTAGAACTATTATCCAAAAATATTTAATCCATAATAGGAATAAAGGCACAAATGCCAAACTTCCATATATTGCATTATAATATGAAATCGAACCTTGAACTATACTATAAAATGTACTCAATATAATTAAAAGAATAATTAC
>NZ_LOQI01000119.1 GCF_001517915.1 Oceanivirga salmonicida
TAAGGGTCTTTCATACTTATGTCTATAAAAGTTGCAGCAAATCCTTTCTTTACATCTACTTTTATTTTTTTGGGGTCTATAATAAGACCTCTCTCTTTTTCAAGTCTACTTGTTAACTCAATAGCTTCTTCACTTATTTTTTCCTCTTTTACTTTTTTGGGTGAAAATATAACAAATCCCACTATAACAATAATTAATAAAATTATTAATCCCATAAGTGTTAAATCTCTTTTCATTTTTATAATCCTATTCCTTTAAAAAAAATTTATTAAAACCAATTGAATATATCATTTATAATTTTTTTCCCTTTATTTATATCATTATTTATAACTTTTATATTTTCATTTATTTCTCTCTTTAAATCTTTACTTGCACTTCTTAAAATTATAGTGATAGTATTATAATTTTTATTTGAAAATTTATAATCTCTTACTTTTCCATTTGTATAATCTTTTATATTTTCAAATTTTTCGTGTGGAAAATTATTAATGGCTTGATAATCAATTGTATCTAACTCGTGTAAATCTTTTAAGACTATAAGATCGTCAGAAAATATTTCATTTAATAAATCATTTTCTAATTTTCTTAAAGTTGAGTTATTATATTCTGCTTTAAAATATATATTACTTGTATTTTGGTATCCTTTAACTTTTTGATATTCTACAAATTTACTAGGGAAATTATTTATTGATATTCCATTAATGGTTTTTGTTAATAATGAAAATGGTGAACTAAAATTAAATGCATCCTTTGATATTTCATCATTTTCATTTCCTTTAGGCAAATGAGAATCAAATGTAATTGCTTGAACACCTTTAACTTCTTTTTCAGTATGTAATGCTTCATAACCAGCTTTTGAATAAGCTAACATCAATATTTGTTTATCAGGATTTTTATTCAAAAATCTTTCTACTGATTCTTTTGTTTTAATTGCATGATTTAATGATTTGAATAATCCTAATTCATGTGCTAATAAATTAGCAAATAACCAATCTTGTTTCATCCCTTTGATATCTTTAAAAGTTGGATCAAATCTACTAGCTCTAGGAATTGCATATACTATCTCTTTTCCGTTTTTGGCTTTTTTACCACTACTAATGTATATTATTTTTTGACCATTTTCATCAGATTCTTCTTTTAGAAATTTCATAGTACTTCCATACTTTTCATTTAATTCTTTTAAAATATCATTTCTTTTAACTGATGATAAATTTTTAAATTCAATGTATCCTATCTTTTGTGCTAAATCTGCATATAGTCTTAAATCATCTTTAGGTTCTACATAAGAAAAATCATTAATTGGATTTTTTATTATAGCATCTACTTCTTTATCAAATCTTACTTCATCTACATAAAGTCCTTCAAATTCTTTTAAATAATCTGCTACTTTTTTAGCAACTTTCATCTTATCTTTCTCATTTAATTTTCTAAATTCTTTTTTAGAACTCTCTAATAATTTCTTTTGTTTTAGTATTTCTTCTTTAGTGGCTTCTTTATGGTCTAAATAATATCTCATATTTTTGTAATTAATATCATCTGACAATGTTAAATCTAAGTTTGTATAACCATCTTTTACTTTAATACCATCTCTTTTAACGGTTTCTCTATCTAAATTTTTATCTTTATATGTATATCTATTTGCTTCATATATTATAAGATTTTTAAGATTCTTTAAATCAGTTATATCTATTCTATCAAGATGTATAGTTAATTCATTATTTTCATCCGTTGAGGCTTTTCCATAAAATTTGCCTTCCCTAGTAAATTTAATTTTTTTAAATTTTTTGCCTTTTATACTTGAAAGATGATTTGTAAATTGTTCTAATATAATCTTAAATTCTTTCTTAAATTTTATTTTTTCTTCATCAGATGAATTTTTTATTTTTTCTACTAATTCATATACTTTTTTTTGAGTTTCTTTAATATATAAATTTTCAGTGTTTGCATTTACTATTCCTAATCTATTTCTTATTTCATCTTTAAATTTCTTTTTAGGATTTTCTATTATATCTTCTATTGCCATAGCATATGCTTTAGGAGTATTTATAACATTTGTTAAATCATCTGCAAACTTTAATGCTCCACCTGGCATCGCTAAGTCTAAATGCAAGTTATAGTCTACACCATG
>NZ_LOQI01000120.1 GCF_001517915.1 Oceanivirga salmonicida
TTTAAATAGGCATCTGTATCATTATCAACAACTATATCTGCATGTAAAAGTAGGACTGCTCCAAAGAATATTGTTATTAATTTTATTTTTAAATTTTTAAACATAACGATCCCCCTTATTTTTACTTTTCTTAATCTTTATAGTATATTAATACCACGTTTTTCAAAAAATGCAAGCACTTTTATATGTTTTTTCAATTAAAATATTTTAAATATCAAAAAAACAGTAAACCTTTTTTGATTTACTGTTATCATTAATTTTTATTTTTCAATTTCTTTTACATACTGTTGAATTGCATCACAAACATATTGAGCAGTTCCTTCACCAAATTTATCTAAATTATTTTTAAATTCAATATTTTTAACATATCCATACCCTATACTTGAAAATACATTAATCGGACAATCAAATGCATATTTACACATATGTTTATGCAACTTTTTAGATAATTCTACATTTTCTTTTGATGTTGCTTTTAATCCATTTGACATATTTTCAGCAAAAGCAAAGAAAACTTTATTAAATCCATCCACAATCTCTACTTCTTTTCCTTTTTGATTTTCAATAACTTCTTTTCCATATTTGTCTACTACAACTTGTTGATACTTTAAACTATCTTGGTATGTAAATCCTTTAAATTTCTCTTTTGTTGACATAATAACTCCTCCTTCTTTAGATTCAATTGTTTTTTCCAATGTATCTATTAATGTTAGAAGTTTTTCTTTTTCATTTTGCATTAAATTTAATTGTTTTTTTAAGTGAATTAATATGTCCTTATCCCCTTTTGTTAGCAACTCTTTAATTTGCTTTAAAGAAAATCCTAAATATTTATAGAATAATATCATCTGTAAAATTGACATATCTTCTTCTGTATAATATCTATAACCATTTTCATGTTTTTTTGGAGATAAAAGTCCAATTTCATCATAATAATGTAAAGTGCGCACCGATACACCACTAATTTCATTCACTTTTTTCACTAGATACATTTTATTTCCCTCCTAACAATTTAAGTGTACACTATTACGCAACGTCAGAGTCAAGACTTTTTATAAAAAAATATTTTAATTATTATTTATTTTATTCACTGTCAATTCTACTATCTCACTAACTTCATCTAAGTAACCTAAAAACTCCATAAATCCATGTGATAATCCCTTATATTCATAAGATTTTATATTACATTTTTTACAAAATTCATCTATTTCAGGATTAAAATAATCAAACTCAGATTTTACAACTAGCATTTTAGGCAATTTCTCTAATTCTTCACTTGTTATTTTTTTCAAGTCATACATAGAATTATTTTTATCAGTATTTTCAGGAACATAGAACTTTTGTATATATGGCATTACAGATTTTAAAAATCTAATAACCATTTTCCCATTTGGACAAGGATCTTCTAAATTATACATATTCATATTCCAATTTTTTATTTCATCTAATGAGATAACTGGGTAATACATAGTAACAAAAGAAAGTAAATTTTCATCTTTAATATCTAATAATGCTGTATTCATTGCTAAATGAGCTCCTGCACTATCTCCTGCAACTGAAAACTTTACATTTTTATACATAGAAGATACTTTTTTTATTATATTATATATTTCTATACTAGTGTCAGGAAATTTAGATTTTGGAGCTAGGGTATAATCTATATTTATTACATGCATATTTCCAACTTTTGCAAAATATTTACATAAATATTCCATTACTATTGCTGCACCACCGTAAAAACCACCACCATGTATATAGAAAAGAACATTTTTAGTTTCTAAATTATTATAATATTTATAGCAATCTATACCATTTATATTTATTTTTTCTTGTTTTATTTCTTTTGCTAAATCTAATCCTCTATAACCTATCATAGATCTCATCTTACCTAAATCTATTCCATCTATTATTAAATCTTCGCCTAAACTAAATTCATCTTTATTTCTTCTGCTTTGTGCATATAGCATTTCTTCTTTTATGTCCATTTTTTCTTGTATGATATAGTCATACGACTATACATACTTCTCCTTTCATAATTTTATATATATTTATTTATATATTTAATTTATTAATTTGATTTGTC
>NZ_LOQI01000121.1 GCF_001517915.1 Oceanivirga salmonicida
TACGACCATATACATATTTTAGTGGAATGTAGTCCACAACATTACATACCAACAATAATAAAAACATTAAAAGGCGTTAGTGCCAGATATATGTTTAAAAAATTTCCAAAAATAAAAAATAAACTATGTGGAGGTCATATGTGGAATCCCACCTACTTTGTAGCAACAGTATTTGAAAATACTGAAGAACAAATAAAACAATATATAAGAAATCAAAAAGTTAATGGCAAATAGGGGGCACTATGTCTAATTTTGTATTGCAGTTAGATTTAAAAACTGAATTATGGCAAGAACATATAATAGAAAAAAGACTAAATATTGGAAGACAAATACACAATAGTGTATTATCTGAAATATTAAAAAGAGATAATCATATGAAAAATAGTAACGAATATATTACTGCTGTTAAAATGGAAAAGGGAAAAGATAGAAATAAAAAACTAAATGATATTAGAAAAGATTTTAAATTAATTAAATTTGATATGAATAAATATGTAAAACCTATGGGTAAAAAATATAAGAAAAATTTAGGTTCTCAAATGGTACAAGAGATGGCAGAAAGAGCATATAGTGCATATGAAAAAGTTATCTTTTCAGATGGTAAAAAGATACATTTTAAAAAATATGGAGAATTTAACAGTTTAAGAGAAAAAGGAAATATAACAGGTTTAAGATACTATGAAAATGAAAATATGATTAAGTGGTTAGGTTTAAATATACCTGTAATAATTAGAAGAAACGATAAATATGCTATTAAATGTTTTGAATCAAAACTAAAATATTGTAAATTACTAAAAAAAGTAATAAGAGGTAAAAATAGATATTTTGTACAAATTACATTTGAAGGGACACCACCAAATAAAAGAAATATAAATTATACAAATAATGAAGTAGGTATAGATATAGGAACTTCTACAATAGCTATAGTTAGTGATGAAAAAGTAGAATTTAAAATATTAGCAGATAGCGTAGACAAACACGAAAAAGAAAAAGCTAGATTACAAAGAAAATTAGATAGGCAAAGAAGGGCTAATAATCCAAATAAATATAATAAAGATGGAACAATAAATATTAAAAATAAGGATAAATGAATTAAATCTAAAAATTACATTAAAACTAATAATAAACTAAAAGAAATAAATAGAAAGATAGCTGATAAAAGAACACAAAGTCATAACATATTATCAAATGAAATATTAGAGTTAGGTACAACTATTAAAGTTGAAACTATGAACTATAAAGCACTTCAAAGTAGAGCAAAAGAAACTAAGATTAGTGAAAAGACAGGTAAATTTAAAAAGAAAAAAAGATTTGGAAGTTCACTATTAAATAGAGCACCAAGTAGGCTACTTACAATATTAGATAATAAGTTAAAAAATATAAATAAAGAACTAATAAGAATAGATACAATTAAGGTTAAAGCAAGTCAATATAATCATGAAACGAATGAATATACAAAAGTGAGTTTAAATACAAGATGGAAAACAATAGGAGATATTAAAGTACAAAGAGATATGTATTCTGCATATCTAATAAAATGTGTTAAAGAAAATAATAAAGAAATAGATAGGGACAAGGCAATTAAAGGATTTGAAAACTTTGTTAAATTACATAATGATGAAATAGAAAAAATAAGGTTAAATAAAATACCCACACTAAAAAGTATGGGTATATAGGAAAAATAAAAGGTTTTGAAACGAGCCTATAGGTACATAATAGAAGCAATGGCTACTAGTACCATTAAAGTCTTTGGGAACAAGATTAGTGATTAGGTAAAACTAATAGAAGTTTAATACCAAAGAACCTTGCGACTTTAGTCGTGAGAGTTTCAGATTATTGAAAAAAGTTCTTCTAAATGTTAAAATAAAAGGTATAGAAAAGGGGGAAATATGTCAACACCACTTTTGAAACAGTATAGAGAAATAAAGGAAAAATATAAAGAAGAAATACTTTTTTTTAGATTAGGAGATTTCTATGAAATGTTTTTTGAAGACGCAGTTACAGCTTCTAAAGTTTTAGGGCTTACTTT
>NZ_LOQI01000122.1 GCF_001517915.1 Oceanivirga salmonicida
CTTAAATTTGACACTTGGAAAATAAATAAAAGGCTACATACCCTTAAATTAAAGGATTGTAGCTTTTCTTTTTCTTTTTTTGATTGTAGTACAATTTTAATTATTTTTAGAAATTTTAAAATAATTTCTAATTCTTGATGGTGTCGCTATTCTATGTATTAATGGTGCTTTATTTACTGCATATTCTATATCTTTTATACAATTATCTATGCCATTTAATATTTTGTTATTCCCATCTAATTGGTTATAAATTAAATTACTTACAGAACTTATTATTTGTTCTGGGCTATATTTATCTTTTAAAAGCTTTTGCATAATTTTAAGCAAAACAATAGCTGTATAACATACAATGAAATGTGATTTTATACTTTCATCTTTTGAACTTCTTATTGGTCTAGTTAAAATATCTGATTTAGATAATTTAAAAACATGCTCTATTAAATATTGTTCCCTATAAGCTTTTATTATTTCTTTATCACTTAATGTATGTTGGTCTGTGAATATTATACTATAACCACTATATTCATCTATTTTATTTTCATCAATTGAATAAATAGTATTTACATTTATATCATCTATAATTTCCCCAGTTTTAGAATCACTTATTATTATTTCTTTTTTTATGAAATCTGCATATTTTCTTTTAGTTAAAATTTTTTCAACATTTCTATTATCAAGTATTTTGGTAGCTTTTTCTATTTCTTTTTCCATTTTATATTTATTCTTACGATCACATTTTCCAGAATATTGGAATATATATTTTTCTCTAATAGATTTATAATATTTTTTGCCATCTCTTATATACTCTCTTGTTATATCTAGTTTAATAGGTAAATAAAAGTAATCTAAATCAGGATTATTTTCAGCCATTTCTTGTAGTATTGGTTTAGCAACATTAAAAAAAGTGGATTTAAGCTCTTTTGATAATTTTCTAATTCTTTCTTTTAATATGTAACCATTACCGCTTAATTTTATTGCTAAAATATTTTCGGTTGATTTGACTCCTGCATCAGCAACTATGATAGATTTTTCAACTCCATGAACATTTTTTAAATCTTTTATGAATGTTTTACCAGTTGATAAATCATTGTTATTACCTGGAAATAGCAAATAGTGTAAAGGCATACCATATTTATCAACTAATAAAGCTAATTGCACTATTGGGTAATGTGAATGTTCTTTTGAATAACCTTTTTTAGCTAATATTTTATCATCATTTTCATCTGTATATATGTAAAAATTGGTTAAATCATAATGAGTTAATCTTAAATCATATTTGTATAATTTATTTATATTTTTTGATATGGTTTTAATTATTTCATCAGAATGATAAGCTAATATTTTATTTACTCTGTAAAGGTCTTTTAAATTAAAGTTTAATTTTTCGCCCATCAAATTTATTTTTTTAAATGCTTCTAATTTAGAATTAGCAAAATTAATTCTATTAAAAACTAAGAACTTGAATACATCATTTAAAGAATATTTTATTTTATATTGTTTTTCAATTGCTTTTAAAGTTTCTTTTAAGCCTAACTTATGATAAAGAAAAGACCAGTACACATTTCCGATATGTATAGAATTTTCTTGTATAGTGGTATTATCATTAATATCAAAAGAATTAAGGGCATAATCATCATTGATATCAAAAGATAAATGAAGTTTTTTCTTTTTATTTTCTTCAATGAATTTTTCGGCTTCAATTCTAAAATGTTCAATAGGGTCATCATAAATTTCTTTTAATTTAGAAACTTCGCCAAAATTAATCAAAATTTTAGTTTTAGTACCTTTAACGCCAGAAATTCTATAACTTTCAATAACTCTTAAATATTGTTTGTTTCCAACTTTTTGAACATAGTAACGCATAATTAACCAACACCTTTCTATATGTGTGTATTATACCACATTGTATCACATTTGTCAACGAATTTCTTGACAAAAAAAGGCATTATTTTCAAATGCTTTGAAATGAATTTATTTAATTACAAGTGTCAAATTTAGGTA
>NZ_LOQI01000123.1 GCF_001517915.1 Oceanivirga salmonicida
TCTACAAATGAAAATTTAGAAAAAATTTCAATTCCTTTAGCTATTATTCGCCCTTTTTTATCATCTGAAATTTTTTCAAAATTTTTAGTAACCATTAAGCTCCCTCCCTTAATTGACTAATCAGTCAACATATTCAATTAAAGCATACCATGTCTTAACTAATTTGTCAATTTTAGATAATAGAAAATAAATATGGAGTGTGAAAGCTCACCAAAAGTGAGCCCTTAATAGCTCATTTAATTTTTCGTAAAAGTTCATTAATTTGACCCATTTTTTGTGATATAAATATATTACAAATTAAATTAAAGGAGATGATCGTTTATGTCTAAAAAACTTAAACAATTTAGTGAATTGTATTCACGAAACATATCTTTAAAAGATATTGCTAACATTTTAGAAATTAGTTATTCTACTGCCAAAAGATACAAAAAATATCTGTCCAAAAATAATAATGTTGATATTTCTTTGTTTAAAATCAAAAGAAAAAAAGCATTAGCAACTATTCAAATAGAAAAAATAATTGATTTTTACATTTCTAATGCTGCATATTTTAATATGAAACATTTTTATGAGCATTTCGTTATTGAACAAATGGGTTATGATATTTCTTATTCTACTTTGAAAAGATATTTCAATGAATATAGAATTAATACTAAAAAAACTAGGAGAAAAACTAAAAGAAGGAGAATAAAAGAAATAGAAATTATCAAAGAAAATCCTAGTGCTGATATCACTAAAATACCTAGATTTTTAGATAAAAACAATATACACCCTAGAAAACCTAAAACAAAGTATTTTGGCGAAATAATTGAAGCAGATGCTTCACCACATGAATGGTGTTTAGGTCTTAATATTACATTACATATCTTTGTAGACAAATCTACTTCAAAAATATTAGGTGGTTGTTTCACTAAATATGAATCATTAGAAGGTTATTACATTGCATTTAAACAAGTTTTATTAAATTATGGCATACCTGTTAAACTTGTTACTGATAATAGAAGTGTATTTAAATATATTAGAAAAGATAAACAAATAGAATATGAAACAAATTTTGCATTTGCTTGTAAACAATTAGGAATTGAATTAGATACTACATCAATCCCACAAAAAAAAGGAACTGTTGAAAGAAAATTTTCTACATTGCAAGATAGATTGGCATCTGAATTAACTTTTTACAATATTAATAATATTGAAAAATGCAATGAATACCTGCAAGAATTCATAGGCAAACATAATGCCAATCTACAACTAAATGATACTATTAATGTCTTTGATAGTCAAATAAATGAGGAACAAATTGATAAAATTCTTTGTATACATTCTACAAGAACAATATCAAGGTGTTGTATATCATATAAAGGAAATAGATATATTCCTATTAATGTCAATGGAAATGATATATTTATACAAGATAAAATTAAAGTTTCGGTTATAGAATCCGTAAATGGAAATATATTCATAGAATATTTAGATATGTTTTATTGTGTTAGAAAAATTGAAAATTATGAAACATACTCCAAACTTATGGATTTAGATAAAAAAGAAATTGAAAAAACTATAAAAGAAAAGAAAAAATATATTCCACCATTAAATCATCCTTGGAGAAATTACAATAAAAATAAGATTAATATATAACAAAAATGACCCCAAATTTGGACTTTTATTTTGAGCCATTTTAGGGGTCATTTTAAGTGAGCCTTCACAGTTTTTTTTATAATTTTCCTACTAATTTCCCTACTAATAAAAAACTAGTAAAAAGTCACTTCTCTTTACTAGTCATATTTTTTTATACTACATAATGTGCTTTACCATTTTCTATGCACAAATAACATTCACCACTTAAAATCTCATTTTCACAATCAAAGTTATCTACTATCCATTCTTTACCTGCTTTATCTTCAACAAAATATCTTATTTTTATTGTAATTT
>NZ_LOQI01000124.1 GCF_001517915.1 Oceanivirga salmonicida
CAGGTGCTAGAAAAATAGTAACAGTAATACATGAAATTAAACGTAGAAATGTGAAAAAAGGAAGAGCATGAAGATGTATAGGTGGAGGAATGGGAACTACTGTATTAGTAGAAAGACCATAAAAACATAGATTATATAAAATTTAAAATAATTTTTGAAATAAAAAAGAGAGAGTGCGGTAAAAAGTCTGTAACTTTTCATATGTTTTTTGAAAAAATTACAAATTACTTTTTAAAAACTCTTATGGTATATTTTATTGTTATTGTACTAATATTTATTGAAAATTATGTATAATAAACTTAAGGTAACTAGATTATCTAGTTATCTTTTTTTGTACTCATATTATGCTTCTACACGCTCCCTTCCAAATATTACCAGCATTTCTAAATAATATGTACCCCAATTATGTATTGGTTGATTCCATTTTTTAGTTATTTGTTCTGTTGATAAATAAAGGGCTTTGAATAATGATTCTTTACTTGGAAATACTGTTCTTGCTTTATTAAGTCTTTTATACTGTGAATTTAATGATTCTATAGCATTTGTTGTATATACTATTTTTCTAAATCCTTCACTATATGAAAACATAGGTGCTATATTATCCCAATTATCATACCATCTATCCATACAACTCTTATACTTTTTATCCCATTTTTCTTTAACCTTTTCTAAATTATTTAGTGCCTCTTCTTCTGTATTTGATTTATATATTGTTTTTAAATCTCTTGTAAATTCTTTTAAATCTTTATAACTAACATATTTAAGTGTATTTCTTATCATATGTACTATACAACCTTGCCAGTCTGTATTAGGATAAACTGTTTCTATTGCTTCTTTTATTCCAGTTAATCTATCTGAACACAAAACAAGTATATCTTTTAATCCACGTACTTTTAATGAATTTAAAACTCCAAACCAAAACTTAGAACTTTCACTATCTCCTATTTCTATTGATAATACGTCTTTGTATCCTTCTCTATTTATGCCCATAATGACATAAGCTGCTTTTTTACTAACTTTTCCTTCATGTCTTACTGAAAATACAGTAGCATCAATAAATACAACTGGATATACACTATCAAGAGGTCTTATCTTCCACTCATTAGCAATAGGTATTATTTTATCAGTAACTCTTGATACAAAGCTATCATCTACTTCAAAACCGTACATTTCTTCTATAGTTTCAGATATATCTCTTGTAGAATTACCTCTTGCATAAAGTTTCATAATTAAATCTTCAACTCTAGATATATCTTTTTGTCTTTTCGGAACGATAGCTGGATCAAAAGTAGAATTTCTATCTTGTGGAACTTCAACATCAAATTCACCATAAGAACTTCTTACTTTTTTAGATTTATATCCATTACGGTAATTATCTCTACTTTCATCTTGTCTATTTTTTTCTAAACCAATATGGTCATCCATTTCGGCTTCCATCATCTCTTTTAGTGTATTTCCTAACAAGTCTTTAAGAGCATCTTCGATATCTCTAACACTAGAAATATCATAATTATCAAGTAGTGCACGGACTACTTCTTTTTTCCCTTCAGTAGGTACTATTTTATGTACCTCTTTTTTTCTTTTAACCATAAGAAAAATCCTCCTTGATATATTTTATATTATATACCATAAGAGGATTTATTCAACCCTTATTTTTGATTTTTGAGAAGTTACAGACTTTTTACCGCACTCTCGTTTTTAGAAAATTCAGTAT
>NZ_LOQI01000125.1 GCF_001517915.1 Oceanivirga salmonicida
AAAAAACAATGATAAATTCTAGCTTTTTTAGTTGACAAAAACATCTTTTTTATGATATAATATATATGTGTTGAAATGTAAAAAAGAGGTGATTGATTATGTATTTTGAAAGATATAAATCTAGGGGTAATTCTTACTACAGGTTATCAGAAAATATGAAATTAGAAAAAGACGGAAAGACTAAAGTAGTAAAAAGATTAATTAAAAGTTTTGGTAATTCAAATAAATATGAATACTCATTTGAAGAGATAAGAGAAAATTTTAAAAATGGTATTGCATTAATTCCTGGATTAGAACCATATATTGATTTGAATGGTAAAATTCTTTTAAATCTAAACAAAAATGATAGAGCCGTTGTCAAAAACATAGGTTATTTAATCTTAAACCAAATATTTAATGAACTTGGATTAAGTCAGATATTTACATTAGAAAAATCTAGGAAAAATTTAAAATATGATGTACTAGGCTTAGCCAAATTACTTGTATTTAATAGGATATTAAAACCAAGTAGTAAAATAAAAACATTTGAAAATAAAGATATATTTTTATCTAACATTACTTCTTCAAAAGATTTTAGAGAAATATATGATGTATTAGATCTATTTCATAGTAAAAAAGATAAAATAATAAATTCTATGAATAAAAATATTGAAAGTAAAATAGGTAGAAAATATGATTTTTTGTATTATGATGTAACCAATTACTACTTTGAAATTGATAAAAAAAATGAAGATGTAATAGATGAAGAGACAGGAGAAGTAATAGAATGTGGACTTAGAAAACTAGGAGTATCAAAGGAAAGAAGAAAAGACCCAATAATACAAATGGGTATGTTTTTAGATAATAACTCTATACCAGTATCATATGAACTTTTTAGTGGAAATACATTAGATAAAAAAACTCTTGCACCAATATTAAATGGTACATCAGAATTTAAGAATAAGAAAATTTTGTTTGTTGCAGATAGAGGTATGATTAATGGTGGAAACGAATTAAATGTTACGCGTTTAGGTAATGATTATCTTTTTGCAAAAGGTGTTAGACAATGTAATAAGAAAATTAAAAAATGGGTAATTGATGAATTTGATTATGAAATAAAAAATAATGGTTTCAAATACAAGTCTAAAATAGTAGAAAGAAATGTAAAAGATACAGATAGTAATAAAATGATAAAAATAAAAGAAAAAATGCTAGCATTTTGGAGTAAAAAATATTATGAAAAGGAATTAGCAGAAAAGAAATCCTTTATTGAAACATTGAATAAATATATAGAAAATCCATCATCAATACCAGCAGGTAAAAAGAAAGGATTAGATAAATATATAGTAACAATACAAGTAGATAAGAAGACAGGAGAAATACTAAATACAAAAGAAATAAAACAAATAAATATGAAAAAACTAGAAGAAGAACAAAAATATCTAGGTTATTATACATTAATAACATCAGATTTAGAAATGAAAGAAGACGAGATGTTAAGAATATATAGGGGACTAACACAAATAGAAAATTGTTTTAGAATAACTAAAAGTGAGTTAGAAACAAGACCTGTGTATTGTAGTACTAAAGAACATATAAAAGGTCATTTTTTAGTATGCTATATAGCCTTAACAATAATGAGAATAATACAAAACAAAGTATCAAAAATGGAAAATAAGAAAGATATTAATGTATGGAGCGAAGGAATAAGTTCGG
>NZ_LOQI01000126.1 GCF_001517915.1 Oceanivirga salmonicida
TTGTATTATTAAAAATGTATTTAATTGAAAATATTGGAAAGTACCTATATAATTTTAAGCAGATATTAATAAAAACAAATCACAAAGAATATATATTAAATTTAAAGAAAGATAAATATAATTGTAAAGTGAAAAAAAGTGAAGTCAAAGAAAATTTGATACTAGAACATAATAAAAATAAAAAATATATATTAAATGAAAATGATGAAATAGATTTTTTAGTAAGTTTGGGTATAATGACAAGGGATTATACTGTAAAAAAATCATCATATAATAAGTTTAGACAAATAAATAAGTATTTAGAAATTATTGATAATACCATAGATGAAATATTAGAAAAAGGTTTAATAAAAGATAAAATAAATGTATTAGATTTTGGTTGTGGTAAATCATATTTAACATTTGCCCTATATTATTACTTAGAAAATTATAGAAAAGAATTAGAGTTTAATATTATAGGTTTAGATTTAAAAGAAGACGTAATAAAAATGTGTAGTGATTTAGCATTAAAATTAAACTATAATAATATTAAGTTTATAAATCAAGACATTAAAGATTTTAATGGTTCAAGTGTTGACTTAGTAATATCATTACATGCATGTAATAATGCAACAGATTATAGTATATTAAAAGCATTAGAATTAGATGCTAAGGCTTTTTTAGCAGTTCCATGTTGTCATAATGAATTTTATAATACTATAAATTTAAGTAAAGAATTAAAGTTTTTAGAAAAAGATAAAATAATATTAGAAAAATTTAGTGCATTAGCAACTGATTCATATAGAGCAGCAGCGATAGAACTTTGTGGCTATAAGGCAAGTATAAGTGAGTTTATAGATATAGAGTATACTCCTAAAAACCTACTTATAAAGGCAATAAAGGGAAATAAAAAAATAGATAAAAAAAGATATGAAGTTATTAAAAAAAGTTTAGGTATTAATCCTTTACTTGAAAAATTGATAAGTAAATATTTTAAATAGAATATATTTTTTAGAAATATGATAATAATTTTAAAATAATATGATTAAATTATATTATTACATGATTATATCATATTTTTTTTTTAAAATTTTTAATATATAATATATAATATAAAACAAAGATAGAAAGCGAGAGATGAAATGAGAAAGAAATTATTAGGATTAATGTTGGTATCGGTTTTAGCAGTGGCTTGTAATTCAAATGATACAAAAGAAAGTGTTAATGCAACTGATAAAATGCATGTTATGAAAGCGGAAGAAAATCATTCAATGAGTGAAATGAAAAAAGAAATGAGTCCTTTTTCAACATTAGAAGATGGAACATTAGTAGATAGTGAAAATTTAATGACTCTATATACTTTTGATAATGATAAAGAAAATGAATCAGTATGTGACGGAGATTGTGCTGAAAAATGGCCCCCTTATTTAGTTAAAAATAAAGAAATGATGATGATGACAGATGAAATTAGTATAGTAAATCGTAAAGATGGAAGTATGCAATGGGCATATAAAGGAAAACCTCTATATTTCTGGTCAGGTGATGAAAAATCAGGTGATAAAAATGGAGAAAACCTTGGAAATGTTTGGCATACTGTAAAATATACTAAATAATAGAATATAAGTAAAAACAATAAGAATAGGATTTTTAAAAATATTGAAAGGGGCTGTTGCAAAT
>NZ_LOQI01000127.1 GCF_001517915.1 Oceanivirga salmonicida
TATTATTTGTTAAAATTTCTAAAAAACTATAAACTTTATCATTTAATATTTCTATATCAGATCCAACTATTTTTTTCATATCTTTATCTAAATATTTAAGTAATATATCTACACCTTTTTGCCTTATTTCTATCTCATTTCCTTTTAAATAATATGTTTTATCTAGTTTTATTCTAATATCTTTATTAAATTCTTTAGATAATTTATTTAAATCTCTTCTACAAGTAACTTTACTTATATTTAATTCCTGAGAAATTTTATTAAGACTTATTGATTTATTAGTTAACAATTTAAAATAGATATAATCTTGTCTTTCTATTGAATTAAAATTGCTGTCATTTTTTATATTTTCATATATAAAATCAATTTCTTTATTTAACTCTATTATTACATTCCCTTTTTGTATATTAAGTCTTCCAAATTTTTTCAAAATAAGATAATCTCTTAGAATAGATAACTCATATCTTAATTTTTTTTCAGAAATAAGTATTTCATTTGTTAGTAGTTTTATATTTATAATATTTTTTAAAACTACGAATTTAAATAATTGTAAACTTTTACTATTTACCATTTTTATCACCTTTCACTAAAAATATACCCTAAATATCTATAAAAAAAAGATAATTTTTTTAAATAATTTTTTCTAAATTGTTTACCCCCTTCTATTTATATTTTATAACTACTATAACAAAAAATCTAGCAAATTTAATATTAATAAGTTTTATATTTTCAAAAACAACAATAAAAAACCACAAAAGAAAAGGCATTTTCTCTTGTGGAATATTTTTTTATATTAATTATTCTTATTTTTAATTTATTTAGTTGCAATAATTTTAAATGATGGTGCATGTCCCCAAAATAATTTATCTTTTTCTGTTAACAAATTCTCATCAAATTTAGTATCTACTAAAAATTTTGAAAATCCTATATCTAACATTTCATTCAAATCCCATTGTGGTCTTATTTTATTACTTAAAAATAATTTTTTTGATAGTTCATCTTCTAATTCTTGATTATTATGTGTTTCAAGAAAATATCCTTTTTCTTTAGCAATTTTTAAATTCTTTTGATAAGTTTCTTCTATTTCAGAATTAAAATATCTCAAATTAAAATTAGCATCAAATATTATTAATTTTCCATTTGGTTTTAATATCCTATACCATTCTCTGTACGCTATAGGTGGATTATCTAAAGTCCATGTTACATTTCTACAAATTAAAATATCAAAACTATTATCATCAAAAGTAGTTTTATGAGAATCCATGGTCATAAAATTAATTTTATCTTTATTTTTACATAAAATTTTAGCTTCTTTTATCATATTATTAGTTATATCTATAGCAGTAACATCACAACCCATATCATATAATAACATTGCAAAAAAACCAGGTCCTGTTCCAATATCTAATACTTTAGAATTTTTTGGAATATCTTCTTTTAAAATTTTGTACCATTCATTTTTTTTAAAATTATCTAACTCTCCTTGAATGCATTTTCTATATACATCAGATTCATTCTCCCAAAAAGATTTAATTATCGAATTCAATGACATTTTTTCTTGTATGATATAGTCAAACGACTATACATACTTCTCCTTTCATAATTTTATATATATTTATTTATATATTTAATTT
>NZ_LOQI01000128.1 GCF_001517915.1 Oceanivirga salmonicida
TTTATTATGTTTCTTTTTATACATATGTATTTTAAAGTTATATCCCATACATATTAGTATTAATTCTCGTTTAACTCCTGAAAGTCCTGATATTTTAAGTTTTCTTAATTTCATATCTTCTTTTATTACTCCGAAAGCACCTTCTACTTGAATACTTCTATTCATACGTAATCTAATCCCTTTTTCTGTTGTTATATTTTCCTTAGATTCTTTTGAAAATTTTCTAAATTCATAATTATACCAAACATTTTTACCTGTTTTACTATTATGAAATATCCTATACATATTTCCTTTTCTATATCTATCTCTTACATATTCTAATTCAAAACCATCACTACGTTTTAATACATTATTCATTTCATCATATATTAAATTTTCTGGTCTATTTAAATCTTTTTGAAATTTTCTAGTTTTACTTTTCTCATATGTTTGTGGTTTTATGTAACTTACTAAATTATTATTTTTTAAGTATACGTAATTTTCAAGACTTTCATAACCTGCATCTGCTACTATATCTTTTAAATTAATTCCTTCATTTTTCATTTTATCTAAAAATGGAATTAATGTTTTAATATCAGTAGGATTAGAACAAATCATACTTGAGACTATTAATTCACTGCAAACACCTATTTGTAAATTATATCCAGGTTTTAATTGTCCATTACCCATATAGTCTTCTTTCATTCTCATAAAAGTAGCATCATTATCTGTTTTGGAATAACTGTTTCTATCTCCTAATATATCTAAATGTTTACTATATTCTATTATCTTATTTGTATATTGTTCTGCTAAATCTAAGTATTTTTGTTCTATACTTTTTCTTTTTCCTTTACCATATACCCTTATTATATTTTTATTATTTATTAAATCTATCATTTCTTTTAAACTAATTATATTTTTATTAAATTCAGTGTTAAAATCTTCAATTAATTTTTCTATTTTAATTAATAATCTATCTTGAAATTTAAGAATTGCCTTTTTCCATACAAAAGTATATTTGTTGGCATCTGCTTCTATTTTAGTCCCATCAATATATATTATACTAGTATCTATATTATTTAATTCAAGTAATTTATTAGTGAATTGAATGAATAAATCATTTATTTCAGGTTCTGCTTTTTGTAAAAATCTTGCTATTGTAGAATGGTCAGGAATTGGGTCATCACCTAGTAAATATCTAAATTTAATATTTTCCCTACATAATTGTTCAATTTCACGAGTTGATTTAACTTTTCTTGAATATGCAAAAACAACTATTGCTAATAGTCTTATTGGATGAACTTTTGTTTTGTGTTTGAATACTTGCATTAATTTATCATAATTTAATCCCTCCATTATCTTGCTAAGTTCATACACATCTTCATTCTCAGATATTTCAAATTGATACATATTGAAAAGTTTTGGTTGATTTATTTTCCAATTTGGATTAAAATTAGTTATCGTTTTCATAGGTATATTATACTAAAAAATCAGGATATTTTCCAGATAAAATTAGTATTTTATACCTTATTTTATTGAATTTAAACCAATTTATTCATAACAAAAAAGATGAAGAATTAGAGTGTTAAAATTCTAATTTCTTTCATCTTTTTTTATTCTGGACTATTTTTTAATTTGCAACAGCCC
>NZ_LOQI01000129.1 GCF_001517915.1 Oceanivirga salmonicida
TCTAATATTGCTATTTAAGCTGATAAATTATCATTTAAGGTATTAATAACAACTCTTCTGGACGGCAAGAGTTAATTTTAACGGGAAGCCGTTCTAATTCATTTTCCTGAATTTTTGAAAGGAGAATTGAAATGAAAGAAAAGTTAATGACAGATATTATTCAGGGTATGCTTCCATACCTTAATAATTATGAAATGAAAAAATTAAAGGAAGTATTAGAATATACCTTTTATCAATACTAAGGATGAAGAGAATTTAGCAATAGATGCTAATGAATAAAAATGATTATAAATCCTAAAATAGTAATACAAATATTTAATATTTATATTTTTTTTCGCAGTAATTTTACATACACGTTGATTTATTATAGCATTACTTTCATGATTATATATGGCAACTCTTCCTACCCAACTTAAAGGATTAGGTTTACTAACTGGATCACCTGTCAAAGCAAATAATATATCTCCTTTTTTTACCATGAATTTCTCAAATTTATTTGTGTCATCTATATTTATTGAAGAACTTTCCTTAAAAAATTGTATTTTTCCATCTTTTAGTTCTTTAATTTTTATAATTTTAAAATCTCCATTTTCAATAAAGTCTTTTGATTTAAAAGCATACCCATTTTGAAAATTTACAAAATCTTTTATTTGCATTTATCCACTTCCTATCATATAAATTTCTTATGAGCAATTTTAACATTACTCTGTTTAACCATTGCGTACTGCAATGTAGTGTCTATTTTTTTATGTCCTAATAATTGTTGTAATTGCTCTATAGGCATTCCTTTATCGATTGCCATAGTAGCAAGTGTCCTTCTAAATTTATGAGGATATACTCTTGTTATCCCTAATTTCTTACCTATATTTCTTAATCTTGACTCCACACCACCTATTGTAAGTCTTTTATTAGGTTTCCTTAATGATACAAATAAGGCTTTATTATTATCATTTCTTTCATTTAAATATTCAATTAAATGTAATTTTGTCCTTGCATCAAAATAAACTAATCTTTCTTTATTTCCTTTACCAAACACAATACATTCTCGCTCATTAAAATCAATATCATCTCTATTTAAAAGAACTAGTTCACCTATTCTCATACCTGTTGAAGCAAGCACATTTATCAAAGCTTGATCTCTTTTTTCTTCGCAACTATAACGCATCCTTTCAAGATCTTCATCTGAGTAAGTTTCTTTCATAGTATAAATTTGTTTAACTTTATGAATTCTTCTTACTGGACTTTTCATTATATAATCTTCATCTTCTAACCAAGAAAAAAATGATGATAGAATACGTCTTATATTATCCATTGTTGTTTTACTAGAATTTTTTAATTGTTGATATTCACTAAGATAAATTCTCAAATCTTCCGTTTTAATATGTCTAACATCTTTCTTAACTTTTATTATCAGTGAATTTATTGTATTTTTATAATAATTCAAAGTTTTTTCAGAACACCCCTCAAGTTTTTTAGCTAAAATAAAATAATCTATAAAACTATCATTATCATTAGC
>NZ_LOQI01000130.1 GCF_001517915.1 Oceanivirga salmonicida
TAAATTGTCTACTTTAACATTTTTATCAATAAAATTTAAAGTGTTCTTAAATTTGCCTTTTTCACGACGCATATAATTGTAATAAAACATCCAAAGTTCAAAAGAATACCTAGCACCTTGAATATTAAAGTATCCAGTAGTAATACGATATGATTCTTTGAATACTCTATTAAGTCTTTCTATCTTTTGTTTAGCTATACGAGTTTTAGCATCTTCGCCTTTAACTTCCTCTAGCCCTTTAACAGAAGTATGATTGATTTCAATACCTAATTCTTTTTGAATAAATTGCAGAGCCATAGGATAAGCAGTATACATATCAGACATCACATAAAGTTTTTCTGGTTTTTGTTTATAACATTCAATAAGTTTTAAAAATACAGTAGCACAAGCATTAAAATCTCTTTTCTCAGAAATGTGATAGGTTATTAAATTTTTATGTATAAGATCGTAGAGTATCCAAACATAATGCTTTTTACCTTTAATCTTAATGTATGTTTCATCACCAACAATATTATTAGAGATGTTTTCTGATTTGTTAATTGTATTAAGGTATATAACTAATTTTGCAGCCATACTACAATAAGTATTGATAGTTGTATGAGATATATCAATATCATAAAAATCTTTCATAGCAGAAGCAGTATCTCTATTAGATAGTTTTAGGTTAACCTTGTAGGATATAACAAGAGAAAAAATTTTAGAATTAAAATTTCTAAATATAAAATTAGTTTTAGGTTTATCAAGTTCACTATCTTTAATGAATTTAAAGACATTGTTTATTGATAATTTAATATCACGATAAATATAAGAAATTTTATCTTGTTTATTTAATTTTCCAAATTTGTCTATGATTTGTAATTTTCTTTGTTTTCTGTAAGAACATTTTTTGTTTTTACAAACATAAACATCAAAAGCAGTTCTAGAAACTCTAAAACCAAGTTTTTTAGAACAATATGGACAATAAAAGTTCGAGATATCAATTTCAGGTTCTGCATTATTGAATATAAAGGTTTTAAAACAAAGTTTACACCTTTTTTGAATTTTGGTATGTAAATAATGCCATTCTTTAGTAGAAGAGCAATTAGGACATATTTGTTCAGGATAAGGGAAATCAGGCTTTAAATAAGCTTTAGAGTGCTTGTAATTACCATTAGATAGTATTTGCTTGTAATCTAATAAGGGTTCATCTATTATGGGAGTTTTAATAGCTTCTTTATCTAATTTGAAGTACTCATACACTGGAGAATGAGAAGTATCATCTTTGGGGTCAATATATGTCCCTAAAAGTTTTTTGATTTTAGTTTTAAGTTTTGAGTTAATTTTTTTGGAAGAAGTAAGAGCTTTTTTAAGTTTTTTATTCTCTTCAGTTAAAGTATTTATAGAAGCTTGAAGCTCTAAATTAGAATTAATTAAATTAAAGTATTGAATATTATTAGTAAAACATTGTATAATTGACATGTGATATCACCCTTTCTTGGTTGTGTTTTGCGATTCAATTATAC
>NZ_LOQI01000131.1 GCF_001517915.1 Oceanivirga salmonicida
TAATTCTCTTTGCATAACATACTTGTATGATATAGTCATACGACTATACATACTTCTCCTTTCATAATTTTATATATATTTATTTATATATTTAATTTATTAATTTGATTTGTCGTTGTATAATAATAATGTAGTTACTGTGTATTTTTTATTTTTACATATAGCTTAGACTATTTAAAGGAGAGTATCACCACATTATTACTTTAATTTTTTATAGTTGGATAAGTCATTGAATTTTTATGTCAAACAAGTTTATTATTGTAATTTATGCTGGTTACAGTACTACTAAATTATACATTTATTGGAGGTATTCATTATGATTTATGTTGGTGTTGATATTGCCAAAACAAACCACTTTGCTACTATTATTGATAGTAATAATGTATCTATTAAAGAACCTTTTCTAGTTACTAATGATATTAAAGGTTTTTCTACTCTTTTAGAATTTATTAAAGATTATGATAAAGATAATCTTGTAATTGGTGTAGAATCTACTGCTATTTATCATTTAAATTTTGTAAGATTTTTCTATGAAAGAAATTTTAAATTAACCATTATTAATCCTATTATTACTGGTAAGCTTAGAAAATCTAATATTAGACCTACTAAAACCGACAAAATTGATTCAGTTAACATTGTCAAATCTATGATAGTAAATGGCTATACTATCTTTGAACAAGATGATTTAAATTCACTTGAATTAAAAGAACTAACTAGATTTAGAAAATCTCAAAAAGAGAAAAATGCTAAACTTAAAACTCAATTAGTCAAATGCATTGATTTAGGATTCCCTGAATATCAATTTTTTTTTAAATCTGGTATTCATTCAAAAACTTCTTATGCTTTACTCAAAGAAGCGACAACCCCTGATGAAATTTCTAAAATTCATCTAAGAAAATTAACTAATATTCTTAGTTCTAACTCTCACGGTAGATTTAAACAGTCTAAAGCTGTAGAATTGCGTGATTTAGCAATGAAATCTATCGGAAGTTGTTCGCTTTCTCTAAGTCTGGAAATCAAGCAATTAATTTCTCAAATTGAATTCATCAACCTCCAAATTGATGAAATTGAAAAAGAAATTAAAAACTTACTTGATAAAGTAGAATCTCCCATCAAATCAATAACTGGTGTTAGTGATACTAATGCAGCCATTTTAATAGGTGAGATTCCAAATATTGATAAGTTTGTTTCTCCAGCTAAATTAGTTGCTTTTTGTGGACTTGATCCTGTTGTAAAACAATCAGGTAACTTTAATGCTCCACAAACTAGAATGTCTAAACGTGGTTCTAAACTCTTGAGATATGCTTTAATTAATACTGCTTGGCAGTTATCGCTTAACAATGACATATTTGCGAAATATTACAAATTAAAGATAAATCAAGGTAAAAGACATTACAATGCCTTAG
>NZ_LOQI01000132.1 GCF_001517915.1 Oceanivirga salmonicida
GAAAACTTAAAATATCAGGAGTTTCAGGAGTTAAACGAGAATTAATACTAATATGTATGGGATATAACTTTAAAATACATATGTATAAAAAGAAACATAATAAAATTGGAAATATTTTACATGATTTAAAAACAGCTTAACAAGAAAAAATGTATTATGCTATTTTTTTGTCGACCAAAAATAAATGAAAATATATAATTAAGAATTTGATGAGTAAATTCATCGTTTTTTTTTTCTAAAAAAAAAAAGAGAGTTGCAATAAGCAGTTTAAAAACTACCTATTTGCAACAGCCCCTTAATCATATTAAAATTATATGATAAAGTATATTAAAAATCAAATAAATTATTAAAAATGTTGCATTTCAAACTTTATTCTACAAAATTTTTTCAATGATATTGACAAAAATACAAATCATCTTATAATATACTAATCATAATTTTAGATATTAGTAATTGTTATGTAAAAAATTAAAAATAATAAAATATTAATATAAGAGAATATTAGAATCATAGTGGTTAAGAATAGGGAGGAAAAGTGAAAAAAGAAGATTTGTGTACTACACTTTGTATTTCTTTTGGAATGGTTATAGGAGCTATTTTAGGTTATATAGCTTATGTTAAACATTGGATATCATAATTAAAAGGAGTATTTTATGGAAATAAAAAGCAAAATAGGACTTGGTTTTGAAGAATTAAGTCAAGAAGAAATGGACTTTATAACAGGAGCAAAAGGAGCTGCACAGCCTTATGCAACTCCAACTACTTTTACTCTTATAACACCAAGTTCGGCTGCTTGTGTAAGTGGTAGTTTATCAGCTTTATCGGGACTTGTTTCTTATACGAAGAGCTGTATTTAATTATTTTTAGGAGGATATGTCATGGATTCGAAAAAATTAATAGGTAATAGTTTTGAAGAATTAAGTAAAGAATAAATGGACTTTGTAACAGGAGCAAAAGGAACTGTACAACCATATGCTTCTCCAACTATTAGTTCTATATATTGTGTTGCAACAATTAAGGCTATTAGTGGTGCTGCTGGCAGTTTTGTTGTAAGTTATATTGCATCTGCATGGGCAAAATGTAGAGATTAAATAACAATTTAAATTCATAAACCATTAAATTAGTATTTTATAGTTATAGGTTTGTCTTAGCTGCTATGATTTTAATATTTTCTTATATATATTAGTATTAGGAGGAAAATTCAATGAAAAAAAATTTTGTAAATGCTCTTAATTTAAAAGAGAGATGTTTTGCTATTAAAAAAGCAATAAAAGAAGGGATTATATCCGAAGATTTAGATATTAACTCTTTAAATAGTTGGAGAAATCGGAAAAGTTCGTTATCTTTAAAACAATTTAATGAATTGTTAGATTTATTTATAAGGAAATTATAA
>NZ_LOQI01000133.1 GCF_001517915.1 Oceanivirga salmonicida
AAATTTTTACCGTACTTATTTAATACGTCATATATACCTTCAGGATTTTGAGTATTAACTTTAGAATTTCCCCTAACTTTTTTTAACTCTTCCATAAATACTTTTTTATTTATATCAGTATAATTTATACTTGCTAAAAAAAGATGCTCTGTACTTATGTATTCATCTGAAAAATTTTCCATTTCTTTTCTTGAATTCATAATAACAGTAGATAATTCTCTACTAAAACTTAAATTTATATCACCAGAAATTTTAGGAAATTTATCAATTTTATTTCTTAATTCATTTATTTTAGATGAAATATTTACTCCCATTTTTTGTAATATATTTGGTATAAGACCATTTGTTTGACCTATTAAAGCCAAAAGTAAATGCTCTACTTTTACTTCACTATTGTTATAATTATTAGCAAAATTAGCTGCTTCATTTATTGCTAATGTTGCTTTTTCTGTATATTTGTTTTCCATATTATCACTTCCTTATTTATATTTTAAATAGAATTAGCACTCAACAAGATTAACTGCTAGTAATTATATTATAGCACTTTGTTTTTTTATGTCAAGTACTTTTTTTTATCCTTGACAATTAAGGGAAAACTGTGTATAATAACTTTGTATGGCAGCATGGTCGAGGGGTTTAGGCGGAGGTCTGCAAAACCTTTTACATCAGTTCGAGTCTGATTGCTGCCTCCAAGCCTATTGACTAGGTTTTTTTTGTATGTTATTATGAATAATGGAGAATGCTATGAAAAAGATAATATTAACTACATTAGTTATGATATTAGTTTCTTGTACTACTATTGTCGAAAATGTAGATAAAATAAGTGTTAACTCATCATTTAATAAAAGTAAAAATGAGTTTTTAAAAGTAATTAAGCAAAATAAAAAGAATGATATAGATAAGTTTTTTATAAAGGGTTTGAGAAACAATGTAATATTAAAAGAAATAAAAAAATATGATTTTAATGATTTCTTGTTGATAATACCAGATGATATAGAAATAGTATCTAATAGAAAAGTAAAATCCTTGCTATTAATAAGATCTTCTTTTTGTTCATCAATTTTTTCTCTTTTTCTTCCAACTTTTGATACTTGACATCTAGATTTTCTTCTTTTTTTACTAATCGAGATTCTTTTTTAGAAATTTCTTGTTTCATTTCTTTAATTTCTTGATCGGCTTCCCTTTTTTTATTTAAAATATCTTCTTTAATTTTTAAATTTTCCTCTTTTTTAAAAGCCTCCAATTCTCTATTTAAATCTTTTTTATTAGTATCAAATTTTCTTTTTGCATCAACTATTTTTA
>NZ_LOQI01000134.1 GCF_001517915.1 Oceanivirga salmonicida
CAAATAATAAAAAATTATGTTAATCACAATTAAATAATTTTGAAAAGGTAATTAATGAAGCAAAAAAAATGGGAATAAAGGTAAAAATAACAATATTAAAATAAAGGAGAAATAAAAATGTCAATGAATATAGGAATTTATAAAGAAAAAAAAGAAAAAGATTTTAGAATGGTAATATTACCTAGCGGAAGAAATAAAATAGGTTTAAGATCAAGAAAAGATTATGGAATAACTTCCTTTTTAAGTAAGAAAGATAGTAAAAAAATAGGAGAACTTTCATTATGGGCATTAAAACAATGCGATGATGAAATAATAGAATACCCTGTTGATATAAAATGGGAGAAAAAATATTTTAATTGTTCTAGTGTAACATCAGCATACAATCTTATAAGTTTTAAATTTTATGAAAATAAATATAAATTACAATTAGAAATGAAAGATGGATATGGTTATTCTCCTTTCAAAGATTTTAATGGTAATAAATGTGAATATATTTTTAATGAAAAACCGAGTGAAAAAGAATTGGGCGAAAAAATAATGGAAATGTTTGAGTACAAAGAAAATTATGACAAATAAATTCTCCTGCAAATAATAAAAAATTATGTTAATCACAATTAAATAATTTTGAAAGAGTAATTAATGAAGCAAAGAAAATGGGAATAAAAGTAAAAATAACAATATTAAAATAAAGGAGAAATAAAAATGGCAATAGATATAGCAATTTATAAAGAAAAAAAAGAAAAAGATTTTAGAATGGTAATATTACCTAGTGGAAGAAATAAAATAGGTTTAAGATTAAGAAAGGATTATGGAATAATTTCTTTTTTAAGTAAAAAAGATAGCGAGAAAATAGGAGAATTTGTATTATGGGCATTAGAACAATGTGATGATGAAGTAATAGAATACCCTGCTGATATAAAATGGGAGAAAAAATATTTTAATTGTTCTAGTGTAACATCAGCATACAATCTTATAGATTTTGAATTTTATGAAAATAAATATGAATTACAATTACAAATGAAAGATGGTCATGGTTATTCTCCTTTCAAAGATTTTAATGGTAATAAATGTGAATATATTTTTAATGAAAAACCAAGTGCAAAAGAATTGGGTGAAAAAATAATGGAAATGTTTGAGTATAAGGAAAATTACGATAAATAAAAATCTTTAATTCAATACAAATAAATTCTCCTGCAAATAATAAAAAATTATGTTAATCACAATTAAATAATTTTGAAAGGGTAATTAATGAAGCAAAAAAAATGGGAATAAAGGTAAAAATAACAATATTAAA
>NZ_LOQI01000135.1 GCF_001517915.1 Oceanivirga salmonicida
TGACTATATCATACAAGAAACTATGAAATATTTAGAATCATATAAAGATAAATTAATTAAGGTATATTATGGAGATGAAGAAAAGATTTATGATATAGGGTATATAAAGGCAGAAGATGAAGATTGTATAGTTATAAAAACCATAGATATTGATTTTGGTTTAGATGATGGTTACTGCACTATATTCAAAGATGAAATTGATTTTATTGAAATAGATACTCAAGATTTAAAAGATTTACAAATTTTAATAAAAGAAAATTCTAAAGAAAATATTTCAAATAGTTATATTTTTAAAAATACAAAGTTAGAGTTAAGTAATCAAAATCTTTTAATTAATTTAATAAAAGAAATAATGGACAAAAAAGTTATTTGTAAAATTATATTATCTAATGAAGAAAAATCTGCTTATGGATTTATAAAAGAAATAATAGATGATAATAAAATACTAGTTAGTTATTTTGACGAAAAAACTTTAATAGATATTAGTAATGTAAGCACTATACATGTAGATACAATTTCTCATAGAGAAAACTATATGTTAGATAATATGAAAAAAAATTATTAATAACGGGAGATAATATGAATTATTTAGAATTATATAAAGATAAATTAATTGAAATATACTATGATAATGAATTAGATGGTTTGTTAGTAGGGTATATAAGGGTAGAGGATGAGAAATATATTGCAATTGAAACTTTTGACCCAATGGGTTTGCAGTCTGGTTATCTAATTGTATTAAAAGAAAACATAAATATTATTAAGATAGATACTGAATATTTAAAAGATTTAGAAATTTTAATTAAAGAAAATTCTAAGGAAAATATACGAAATTCTTATATTTATAAAGGTTCTGAATTAGAAATAGATAATAAAAATGTTTTCATGAACACATTAAAAGAAATAATGAATAAAAAAGTTATATGTAAAATAATATTATCTAATAGTGAGCATTCTGTTTATGGATTTGTAGAAAGAATAATAGATGATAATCAAATACTAATCAGTTATTTCAAAGAAAAAACTTTAATAAATATTAGTGATATAAAAAATATTTATATAGATGCAATATCACATAGAGAAAATTATATCTTAGATAAAATTAAGTTTCATAATTTGAAATGATATACATTTTATAAAACACATGAATTTATTGAGTTATTTTAAGGTTGGGCAAATGATGTTTGTCCAATTTATTTTTTTAATAAGTTAAATAGATTAAAGTAACTTTATTATTTCTTGATAAATCATATTAAAACTTAAATTTGACACTTGGAA
>NZ_LOQI01000136.1 GCF_001517915.1 Oceanivirga salmonicida
TGTAAGTTGTAATAGTAAATGTCCAAAAATGAAAAAATTTGGAAAATAAAAAGTGGATGTGTTATCATTAATTTGACACTTTAACGAAAGGAACACATCCACACATGAATAATAACATAAAAACAAGAAAAAATAAATACCTAAGTAGAGATGAAAAATCATTTATAGAAGGTTATCTATCAAGTGAAATAAAAAATAATTTAGGGAAAGTAAATGAAACAAATAAGAAGGTATTAACAAATACCAAAAAGAAATTATGTAAAATATATAAAGAAATAGCAGAAAAATTAGATAGATCAGTAAGAACAATAAAAAGAGAAATATTTAGAGGAAAATATATAAAAAAAGATGAATTGTATAATGAAGTATATTCATACAGTTATACAATTTCAAATAACAAAAGAGAAAAAAAGAAATTAAATAAACAAACAAAATTAAAAATAGATAATAATATGGAAGTATATAAATATATATCTAAACAACTAAAGAATAAATATTCACCATATGCAGCATTAGAAAAAGCAAAAAGAAAAGAATATAGAGTAGACTTTAACTTAAAAACATTGTATAACTACATTAATGTGGGTTTATTTGAAAGTGAAGGAGTTAGGCTTGATAAGCTGCCATACAAACGAAATAAATCCAAAATAAAGCACCATAGAGCAATTAAGAAAGCCAATGCCTTAAGTATAGAAATGAGAGCAACAGAAATAAATGACAGAACAGCATTTGGACACTGGGAAATAGATTGTGTAGTGGGAACAAGGTCAGGGAAAAGTACATGTCTTTTAGTATTGACAGAAAGAGTAAGTAGATATGAAAAAATATATTTATTAGAATCTAAAAAGGCAGAAAATGTAGAGAAAATATTAAAAAAAGTGTTAGTTGAAAATAAACAACCTATAAAATCAATAACATCAGATAATGGTTCAGAATTTATAGGAGTAAAAGATATAGATAAAATGTTAGATTGGTTTTATGCCCACCCATTCTGTTCAGGTGAGCGTGGGAGTAATGAGAACAATAATAAATTAATAAGAAGGCATATAAAAAAAGGCAAGAGTATGGTTAATTTGACAATAAAAAGAGTAAAAAAGATAGAAAGTTTTATAAATAATTATCCAAGAAAACTTTTTGAAGGAAAAACATCAAAAGAAGTATATAATGAATATATGAAAAAAGCATAAAAGTAGTTGAAAATAGTAACATAGACACAAAATCTAAAATTTAAAATTTTTGGACATTTACTATTACAACTTACA
>NZ_LOQI01000137.1 GCF_001517915.1 Oceanivirga salmonicida
ACATACAAAAATTAGTGAATAATATTAAAGAATATAAAATAAAAGCATTTGATACAACTGGGTTTAATCAGGCGAAAATAACTGCTGGTGGAGTAGATAGTAGTGAGTTAGATATTAATTTACAATCAAAAATACATAAAAATCTATATTTTACAGGAGAAGTTATAGATATATTTGGTGATTGTGGAGGTTATAGTTTACAATTTGCATTTGCTAGTGGTATAGCAGTTGGGAGTATGAATGATTAGAATAACGGGAATAAAAGTTCCTATTAAACATACAAAAGATGACATATTAAAAAAAATTAAAGAAATTTTAAAAACTAGCGATGAAATAAAATCATTTAAAATATCAAATAAATCAATAGATGCTAGAAAAAAATCTAATATTTTAATAGTATATTCTGTTGATATTGAAATAAAAAATGAAGACAAATACATAAATGATAATAATATAAAAAAGATAGAAGAGATGGTATATGATATACCTGATTTAAGTAATTATACTGGAAAAAGACCTGTAGTTATAGGATCTGGACCTGCTGGTATATTTGCAGCCTTAGTTTTAGCAAAAGCCAATTTGAAACCTATAATCATTGAAAGAGGTAGAGATGTCGATAAAAGGGTAACTGATGTATATAAGTTCTTTGAAACATGTAAATTAGATACTAATTCTAACGTACAATTTGGAGAAGGTGGTGCTGGAACATTTTCAGATGGGAAATTAACTACTAATACACATAATAAAAGAATTAAAGTTGTAATTGATGAACTTATAAAAGCAGGTGCTGATCCTAGTATATCATACATATCTAAACCTCATATAGGAACAGATATATTGATAGATTTAGTCAAGAAAATAAGGGAAACTATAATTTCTCTAGGTGGTGAATATAGATTTGAAAGTAAGCTTATAGATTTCACAGAAGAAAAAAAAATATTAAAAAATTTGAAAATAAAAGAAATAAATGGTAAAATATATGAACTAGAGACGGATAATTGTATATTAGCAATAGGGCATAGTGCAAGAGATACTTTCAAAATGTTAAAAGAAAAAAAACTATATATGACTAAAAAAATATTTGCAGTGGGATTTAGAATAGAACATAAGCAAAGTTTTATAAATGAAGCACAATATGGCTCTAATAATCTAAATTTACCACCAGCAGAGTATAAGATTAATACAAGAACAACAGATGGTAGAGGAGTATATACTTTTTGTATGTGTCCAGGGG
>NZ_LOQI01000138.1 GCF_001517915.1 Oceanivirga salmonicida
TTAAAATTAATTGAAGCTACTTCTACTTCTGATATTTCTTCTAAATCAAATACTTCATCTTCTAAAAACATAAAGATTTCATCTGATAAACTTTTACCTACGACTACTTTTGTCCTATTATGTATAAATATTCTATTACCTTCATGATTTAAAGGTATATATTTCTTTTTCTCATAGTTTATACAATGTCCTACTATTACTCTCTCTTTAAATATTGATAAAATTCTATCTAATTCTTTTTCACTAAACTCTTGACCTACAAACTTATTAAGTGTATCATTTAATTTGGGTGGGGCTATTTGATTATGTTTTTTTATATATTCTATAACATATTCATTTAGCTCTTTTTTACTTGTTATATTTAAGAACTTTAATTCTGCTGATAACCTTGACTGTAATGTCCTAAATGTCCTTTCTACAGTAGCTTTGTGTTCTGCTATTGAAGTTGGTTTTAAATCTATTCCCAAATATTTACACATTATCATAAAATTTGTTGTCTTTTCTCCTTGTTCTGTTGATCTAAAAACTTGTCTTTTATCTGATATTATTTTATATGGTATACCATAATTTTTTAATACTTGTTTAAATGCGTGATAATACCCATTTAGTGTTTCTTGTTCATCAAAGTATGCTCCTAATATCATTGCTGTAGATTTATCAATGAAAATATGTAAGTTATATTTCTTGTCTCCAGACCATAAATGTACTGATGCATCTGTTTCTAATATTTCTCCAAAGTATTTAACTTTAGGCATATATGGATGCGAATATTTAGGTGTAACTTCATATTTTAATCTCATATGTAATTTTTTCTTTTCATTGCTAATATCTCCATTAGATACAACATTAAGATTTTCTATATTATGTTTTCGCATAGAATTATATACTTTAATTGTTTGTTTTCTTGAATAGTGACTACCTATTTTTCTTTCTTTAAAAATTCTTAATAATGTTGAATAAGAAATATCATATCCCATTTGATTAACTACAAAATATTCGTAGAAATGTTTAAAATTAAAGTATGAGGCATTTTCAATGAAAAATGTCGTTATGTAGTCTATATCTCCTTCATTTAACTTACATTTTCTACATGATTTCTTAGATAAATCTTTCTTTTTACCATCTAAAATACTTTTGCCAGATTGTTTTTTCAATCTTTTCACTGTTGCATATGATAAACTTGTAATAATTGTGATAGTAGTAAGTTTTCTA
>NZ_LOQI01000139.1 GCF_001517915.1 Oceanivirga salmonicida
AAATATATATAAAATTATGAAAGGAGAAGTATGTATAGTCGTATGACTATATCATACAAGTATGTTATGCAAAGAGAATTAGCCTTAGAATTTGCCAGAGTAACCGAAGCCGCTGCAATTGCAGCTCACAAAGCATTAGGTAAAGGTGATAAAAACGAAGCCGATAGATTAGCTGTTGAAGCTATGAGAATAATGCTTAATAGTATTATGATAGATGGAGAAATTGTTATAGGAGAAGGAGAAATTGATGAAGCACCCATGCTATACATAGGAGAAAAAGTTGGTAGAACTGATGGTAATTATATACCAGTTGATATAGCAGTTGATCCTATTGAAGGAACTAGAATGGTAGCACAAGGTCAAGCAAATGCAATTACTGTATTAGCAGTGGCAAAAAAAGGAAGTTTCTTACAAGCACCAGATATATACATGGAAAAATTAATTGTAGGTCCAAATGCAAAAGGTCTTATAGATTTAGATAAACCATTAATTGATAATCTTAAAATCATTGCAAAAGCAAATAATAAAAAGTTAAATGAATTATGCATAATGATATTATATAAACCTAGACATTATAAAATAATTTCTGAATTACAAGAATTAGGTGTAAAAGTTTACACTATACCTGATGGCGACGTTGCTGCTTCTCTTTTAACATGTATGGTTGATACTGATATAGATGCTATATACGGTATAGGTGGAGCACCCGAAGGAGTTGTATCTGCTGCTGCTATAAGAGCATTAGGCGGAGATATGCAAGCAAGGCTAAAACTAAGAAATGAAGTAAAAGGTGTTTCATTAGAAAATGATAAAATTTCAAAAGAAGAAAAAAGAAGATGCGAAGAAAAAGGTTTAGATTTATCAAAAGTCCTAAGATTAGATGATTTAGTTAAAGATGATGAAATAATTTTTTCAGCAACTGGTATAACTACAGGAGATTTATTAAAAGGAATTAAAAGAAAAGGCGATATAATTAGCACACAAACTTTACTTATAAGAGGTAATTCAAAAACTATAAGATATATTAATTCTGTACATAACATAAAATTCAAAGATAAAAAAATTTATAATTTAATAAAATAAAAATACTCAAAATCAAATAAAAAAAGATGAAGAACTAATACATTTTTATATTTTCTTTCATCTTTTTTGAGAGTGCGGTAAAAAGTC
>NZ_LOQI01000140.1 GCF_001517915.1 Oceanivirga salmonicida
TTTTATTATATTTTTCATATACAATATTCCTTCCTATTATTTTAAGTATAAGTCATTTGATCTCTTATCAGATGTTCCTAAATTATGTCTATTTGATTATATCTTTTTTCATTTTATAATTGGTCTTCCTTTTTATATTTATCCCATTCTTCTACCTTAACAAATATAATATACGAATCAGTATAATATTTTTTTAACTCTTTTTGTATTTCTTTATGAATTTGTTTATCTACTTCACTTCCATCTAAACTTTTAACTTCAATAAAAATTGCTGGATAAGTTATTGGTTTCACAATTTCTTCCCAATTTATATCTTCTAACCTTATTTTTTCACTTTTAACATTTTCATTTAGTAAATATACTAATATATTTATATAACCATGTGTTTTATAATAAATTCCATCTTCCAAATCTATCGTTATACCACCTCTTGTCATTAATTCTCCCTTGTATATATATATTTCTTTTATATCATACAGTATTTTATACTTATCCTCATACTTAGACAATATTTCTTCTATTTTAGCTTTTTTTTCTTTTTTATTTTCCATTAAATCTTTGTTTTTTAAATATGGATCATAACTCATAATATCTAAAAAATAACTATAATCATAATCATTCTTAAAATTTGGTATTTCATTGATTAATCTATATTCAATTTTCTTATTTGTATAAAGGTCTTTCATACTTATATCTATAAATGTTACATCAAATCCAGTACTTACATATACATTTATTTTATTTGACTCTATAATAAGCCCTCTTTCTTTTTCAAGTATATTTATTAATTCTTTTTTATATTTAAAATTTGTTACTCCTATTTTTATTACTATAAGTAAAATAAATAAAATTATTAATCCCATAAGTGTTAAATCTCTTTTCATTTTCATAACCAATTCCATCTTTCTTTTTCACTAATTACAATATATGAATCAGAATAATATTCTTTTAAATCTTTTTGTATTTTTTTATATATTTCTTTATCTACTTCACTTTCATCTAAACTTTTAATTTCAATAAAAATTGCTGGATAAGTTATTGGTTTCACTATTTCTTCCCAATTTATATCTTCTAACTTTATCTTATCACCCTTAATA
>NZ_LOQI01000141.1 GCF_001517915.1 Oceanivirga salmonicida
TAGTCCTGCATTTACTGTATATTTATATATTCCTGTGTCAAAGTCATTACCATGATTATTGTATGAAAATGAAACATAGAATGGATTTTTCTTTTTATTTGTCATTATTATATTTGAGTACCCTTCTTTTGAAGAAGGTTCTATACTCACATTTATATCATTACCTTTTGCATAATTAAAGTTCTCTATTAAGGTATCTATTTGCTCTATAGTATACTCTTGCCCCTTTCTAATACCTGAACTTAGATACAAGGGTATTACTGTTTCTTTATTATTGTAAAATACCTTATCTACTTTACTTGCATAAAGGCTTATTGGTAATAGTAAATATATTATCTTTTTCAATTCTTGCTCCTTAAATAAACTAGTTATTTTCATTAATTAATTGTGATTCACTAAATAAATTTGATATGCCACCTCCTAGTGAATGTCCTTGTAATTCTGTATTTTTAATAAAATAATTTGATATTCCTCCCCCTAATGAGTGTCCCTTTAATAATATTTCATCATTTTTATTCAAGTAATTTGATATTCCTCCTCCTAATGAATGTCCTTTTATTGAAACATTCTTATATTCTAAATCTTCTATTTTAGTTATTATATTCTTATCATTTAAAATTATATTTTTTAATTTTGAATCATGCGAATTAGCATATACACATGAAATTGATAATATAATATAAACAAATAATTTTATTGTATTTTTAAGCATAAATAGCCTCCTTTTTTATTCTATGATAATTTTTTTTATTAGTAAATTTTTCAACTATAGGTTATATTCAAAACATATTAAATTTCCTTTTATATAATTCTAATCATATATTGCAAATGTAAAAGTATCTTTATTATAGTATTTTTCAAACTCTTTATATAACTCTTTTAATGCTTTTACTTTTTCTGGAGTATATTTAATATCACGTTCTCTTATATCTGAATCATAAATATGATACCCTTCTTCACTATCATCAGGAATTCTTTTTTCTACGTACATTATTAATACTGGGTAATCTCCCATATGCTCTATATATTTTCCCCAATCTATATCTTCATACTTTATTTCTTTATTAAAAA
>NZ_LOQI01000142.1 GCF_001517915.1 Oceanivirga salmonicida
TGAATATATCCAAAAGAATAAAGAAAGAATATTTAAAATATTCTTAAATGATGATTGGAAAAGTGGAGAAGCAGTAAAGTTCAAATTAGATGTATTGAGAAATATTGATTTTAATAAAAAAAATCATAAATTCTATTTTCGTAAAAATAGGAATGCAAATATTAAAAATTATGCAATTACACCAATTGATGAAGATAATTCAAAAGAATTTGTAAAAATACAAGAAAGAGAAAAGCAATTTTTTAATAAAGAAATAAAATATGAAGATATAGATTGGGGAAAATATATAGAACATATGGGAGATTATCCAGTATTAATAATGTATGTAGAAGAAAGAGTTCCTAATACTAGTGGAGAAGGATATTGGATTTTTGATTCAGATATAAGAGAAGGTGAAATTGAATATACACCAGAAAAAGTAAAAGCATTAAAAGAGTTATATAAAGAGTTTGAAAAATACTATAATAAAGATACTTTTACATTTGCAATATATGATTTATAGGAAAAAGAATTGAACATATTTTAAATATGATTCTATAATTGAAAAATTTACTAATAAAAAAATTATCATAGAATAAAAAAGGAGTAAAAAGATGATAGAAAGCATAAAAGGATTTTTTTTCATATTAGTGGGATTTATCGCATTTTTACTCCCTCCATCATGTTATTCAAATCATAATAGTAAAGCAGATAAAAAAATGATAATTAAAGAATATAAGGAACAAAAAAATATAATAATAAATGAAGATGATATATCAGTACATTATTATAGTTCTATTGAATTTCCAGAAGCAGCAAGTTATGTTGTAGAACATAATAAACCCCAAAAATTAAAAACAAATTATTTTAAAATAAATTATGAAAGCCGTTTGAAAGAAAAAGATTTAAAACTAGATATTCATTATGTTAGAGAAAAAGAATATATAATAAATGAATTGCTATATGATAAGTCAAAAGGAAATCATTTTGAAAAAATAGATGAATATATCCAAAAGAATAGAGAAAGAATATTTAAAATATTCTTAAATGATAATTGGAAAAAT
>NZ_LOQI01000143.1 GCF_001517915.1 Oceanivirga salmonicida
AGCATAAATATCATATTTTTAGGAGAAAGTAATGAAAAGGATTTTTAAATCTAATATAAAAGAAATTATAAAATATTTTTTACTATGTATTTTAGTATCTGTAATTACAGTAACAGAAGCATTTTTAGTAAATTCATTTGCAGAAACAGCAAAATTTGGGAATTATGCTAAATTTAAATTTATTTTATTTGCAACCATAATATATATAATGTTTCAGGGGATTAGTTATTTTATACAATCATATTATAGTAATAAATTAGTTCAGAAACTTACTTTTGATTTAAGAGAACAAATATTTAAGAATATAATTTTTAATCAAGATATAAATAAGACAGATGAACAGAAAAATAATGAAATAATAGCATTAACTACTCAAGTTGAAAGTATACAAGAAAAATATTTTTCAAGTATATTTTGGGGTGGGTATTTATTTACTCAATTTATATTGGCTACTATTGTATCAATAATAATTAAGCCAGAATTTATATTTTTTATATTAATTTTGAGCGTTCCTATGTTATTAGTCCCAACAATTTTTAAAAATCGTATAATGAACAGTAAACAAAATGTAATAAATAAACAAAAAAAGTTTATATCAAAAATCTTAGATTATGTACAAGGTGTATCAGCTTTAATTTTTGCAAAAAAAGAAAAAGAAGTTTATAGTCGATATAAAGTAGATAAAACAGATTATTTTGCATCTGAAATTAAATTTGTTAATTTAAATTCTAAAGTTGAAATGTTTAATTATATGTCAACAAGTATTTTATATTTAGGAGTATGGATAACTGGTATATATTTTGTTATAATTGGAGATTTTACATTACAAAAAGTTATAGCATTCACTCAATTAGTGGGTATGATTGTAGTTCCTTTAAATAATGTATTGACAATAAGTAATAATTATTTTAGTGGTCAAGAAATAATAAATAGTATTAAGCATTATTTGCATTCTTTTGAAGTTGAAACTTATAAAGAAAAGCCTCTTGTAGATATAAATAAAATTAAATTT
>NZ_LOQI01000144.1 GCF_001517915.1 Oceanivirga salmonicida
AAATTAATATATTTTCTAAAAAACATTTGCTATTTAGTAGAAATATTAAAGAAAAAATTAGAAAAATTTTTGAAAATAGACCAGATGAAGTTAGAAAAAGTATAATAGATGACATTGACGAAGGATTATTAGAGTTAAAAGATGGAAAAAATAAACTTACAGAAAATTATAATGAATTAAAAAAATCTGAAAATACGATTAAAAAAGAAGAAAATAAATTATATAATGCAAGATTAGATTTTAAAAAATATAGATTAGAAATTGAAAAAAATAAAAAAGTAATAGATAGTAAAAGAGATGATTTACTTGAAAACTATAAAAAAATAAACAATGGATTATCAGAACTTGAAGAAAAAATACCTGAGGTACTAGTTGGACTTGGTAAAATTAAGGAAGAAGAAGAAAAATTAGAAGCAAGAAAAGATAGCATATTTTTATCAAATTCTAAATATTTGGAATATAAGTCTAAAATAGATGAAAATAAAATTAAATTACAAAAAGTTTTACAAACAAGAGATGAGTTATTAAAAAATAAGAAAAAAATTGAAGAAGGTTTATCAAGTTTAGAAAAAGCGAATGAAGAAATAATAACAAATGAAAATAAATTGAAATTTGAAATACAAAAATATAATAATGAATTTGCAGGAAATGTTAATAAACTTAATAAATCAAAATCCAAAATAAAAAATGGGTATAGTCAAATTAGAAAATCTAGAAAAGAAATTTCAACTAAGGAAAAAGAATTAAATAAGATTAAAGAAAATTTAATAAAACCAAGTTACAATATAGCGACTATATATGATAATGCTAATTTTTTAAATATTTATAACAATATTGAATCTATGAATGCTATTAGTTTAATATTTTCAAGTTTATTTTTCTTAATAACTTTATTCATAATAACAACAACTATAATAAGATTTTCATTTGAACAAAG
>NZ_LOQI01000145.1 GCF_001517915.1 Oceanivirga salmonicida
ATTGTAATCTTAAAATCTTCAATAAAATTATATGTAAATCCTCTTAATTCAATATATAATTCATGAGAAATATTTTGGAAAATAATTTCTTTTACTTTACTTGAATATTCATTTACAAATTCATTATTTAAAACTTGAATCATGTCTGATAATATTAAAATTTTATATGAAATAATATTTTGAATATTCCCTTTTAAAATTATCCCTGTTTCATTTTTAATTTGAATATCTTCTTTAACAAGTTTAGAATTAATCTCTTTCAAATAACTATTAACTGTAATCCTCGAAATATTAAAAAATTTCGCCAAATATTCCACTGTTATCTTCTTATTAGAATAACAAATTACTAAATTTATAAGTTTTATTCTCTTTTCTTTATCTATAGGAGCTAATTCTTTTATTAATTCAATTATTTTTGGGGATTTACTAAAAAAATGATAAAGACCATTTCCAAGATTTTTTATAGGGACAATTTTCAAGAATATTAATAGCTGATTAATTTTACTTATGTTATATCTAATCATTCTAGAAGTAACACCATATTCTTCAGCCAAATCACTAATTTTCACATTATCATCATAATAAAATTTTTCTAATATTTTCACTTCTCTTTCATTTAAAATCATAATATCACCCTCACTTATACTATATAATACCTTAAACCTAATATTTTACAATGCATAATTCGTACCCATTAAATATGGAAAAACGTTTTACAGTTTCACTATTTTTTAATTCTTTAAAAATACTAGAATTAAAACATTTTCCACTTTTGACGGAAATTATATATAAAAAAATAGAGTAGAACACATAATCCTACCCTTTAATCTAACACAACATAATACTACATTATTAAGTATTTTTTATCTCCTTCATAATAAATTGGAA
>NZ_LOQI01000146.1 GCF_001517915.1 Oceanivirga salmonicida
GATATCCCGCCGGCCTGGGATATGGCGTTACTGAAAGCGCCGGCCACGGCGATAAAAGATCCAGCGACGTTCCGCACCGGCTGGGGCGTGCTGCTGCTGTTGCTGGCTGGCTTTTTCGTCCTTGAACCGCTGGGGATCCCGGTCAGCGCCATCGCGGCGCTCGGCGCCGGGATCCTGTTTGCTGTCGCGAAGCGCGGGCGGGTAATTAACACCGGCAAGGTGCTGCGCGGCGCCCCGTGGCAGATAGTGATCTTCTCGCTGGGAATGTATCTGGTGGTGTATGGTCTGCGAAACGCCGGGTTAACGGACTATCTGACCACGGTGCTGAACATGCTGGCGGAGCGCGGCCTCTGGGCCGCGACGCTGGGCACTGGTGTTCTGTCGGCCTTCCTCTCTTCGATCATGAATAATATGCCCAGCGTACTGGTCGGCGCCCTGTCGATTGAAGGCAGCACGGCATCAGCGGCTATCAAAGAGGCTATGATATATGCCAACGTCATCGGCTGCGATCTGGGGCCGAAAATTACGCCAATTGGTAGCCTGGCCACGCTGCTGTGGCTGCATGTGCTGGCGCAAAAGCACATCACCATCGGTTGGGGTTATTATTTTCGCTGCGGCATTATCATGACCCTGCCGGTACTGCTCGTGACGCTGGCCGCGCTGGCGCTGCGTCTCTCCTTCAACCAGCCATGAGAACGTACTATGAGCATCACCATTTACCATAACCCTGACTGCGGCACCTCGCGTAATACGCTGGCGCTGATCCGTAACAGCGGCG
>NZ_LOQI01000147.1 GCF_001517915.1 Oceanivirga salmonicida
CTACTCACCTTTTTTTATAATTGTACAGATGTAGAAATTCTATATCACAAACAAAAAATTTGCATTAACTTTTGGAACTTTTTTATTATACTAGATTTATTTTATTTGTTTTTGAATTTTCATCTCCTACTATTTTGATTTAATTACTTTTAAATCTATTATTATTTGATTATTTCTTCAAATTTTATCATTTTTTTTGTATTTTCTTTTTCCATTAAGAATGCTTTTTCATTTATTATACTTATAAATATTTCTCTATTTTTATCCACATATCCATTATTTTTTTGGTCAACCAAATCCATAACTCTATACTTGTCTTTATATTTAGTGTATATTTGATTTTCATTTATTTTTGCAATTTTTAATGTTTTCATTTCAGCATCATAATTAGTATATAATACATAATCAAACGGAATATCCTTATATACTAATTTTGGTTCTTCGTTATATTGCTTTATAGCTACATGTTTATCATTCAATGCTTTTTGTGAATAGTAAAGTACACTACAAGAAAAAAAGCTAGTAGATAGAAATACAGCTATTAATATTTTTTTTACATTTAACATAGATTTACCCCCTTGTATTATCTTATTAATATTTTACTATATTTATTAAGAAATCTCAAATCATTTTTACCTTTTGTTTTGTTGTTCTTCTTTTTTTTATCTTTTATTTTTTTAATATATGCTCCTATCCCAACACAAACAGAATTATATTTTCCTTGAATATAATTATTTTTCCCTTTTTCTTCAAAGAGAAACTCTACATTTCTATAATTAAATTAATTTATTACTGTGAAGGCTCACTTAAA
>NZ_LOQI01000148.1 GCF_001517915.1 Oceanivirga salmonicida
TAGCATCTTATAAGTTAACTTTGCTTTTGTCTCTAAACTAAAATCTCTTTTAGCTATATGACTATTTAGTATAAATTTACTATTCTTATAACTATATTCTAAATTCCCATCATAGGCTATACTATGTTTTAATTTGTTATCTATTACATTAGTCATAATATTTTTAAATTGTACTACACTATCTGTATATTCAATTCCATTTTTTATTGTGTGTGTATGGCTTTTCTCTATCTGGGCATCTTCTAATTTACTCTTTTTATAACTATATGAATATTCATTTATTAGTTTTACTTTTTTATCTTTTTTTCTATATACTGTTATTTTACTTTCTATACCTACATTATCAGTACTTCCTGTTAAGTCAAATATTTCTTCTGCTAATGTTATTACACTTCTTTTATAATCTGACCTTGAATAATTTATACTTGTTTCTGTTATTCCTATTGGAAAAGATAATTTTAAATCTAGTGTCCCATTTTCTCTTGCCTTTTTTCTTTCATCTTTATCTATGTTATCACTTCTATCTGGTTTTATTGGTTGTACAAAGGTATATGATATATCAAGTTTTTCATTTAACAGTACTCCTTCTAGTCCTGCATTTACTGTATATTTATATATTCCTGTGTCAAAGTCATTACCATGATTATTGTATGAAAATGAAACATAGAATGGATTTTTCTTTTTATTTGTCATTATTATATTTGAGTATCCTTCTTTTGAAGAAGGTTCTATACTCACATTTATATCATTGCCTTTTGCATAATTAAAGTTCTCTATTAAGGTATCTATTTGCTCTATAGTATACTCTTG
>NZ_LOQI01000149.1 GCF_001517915.1 Oceanivirga salmonicida
GACTAATAACAATGAGGATAGCAAAGATGACGTTCAGACAGGGTGCAATGGCGCTGGTGCTGGCAGGGTTACTCAGCGGCTGCGTGGCGGGTGGAAGTTCATCGACCAGCGCGCCGAAGCCCGGCGTCTGCCCGGCGGATAAGTCCATGGTGCAAACCACGCTTTACTTCGGTCTGAGCCGCCCGGCGGGGAAAGACATCACCGCTGAAGAGTGGCAACAGTTTGTCGACCGTGACGTCACGCCGCGCTTTCGCGACGGGCTGACGGTGTTTGATGCCCACGGCCAGTGGCTTGGCCAGAATGGTCAGGTGGTGCGGGAGCAGAGCAAGGCGCTGATGGTGATCCATGGGCATGACGCGCAGAGCGAGGCGGGTATTGAGGCTCTGCGCCAGGGCTATAAATCACGCTTCGCGCAGGAGTCGGTGATGCGTGTCGACCAGCCGGTCTGCGTGCAGTTCTGAGTAAACGGCGGGGGCAGCCCCGCCGTTTGTTTTACAGCACGAGCCCGGCGAAGCTGGCGGAAAGCAGGCTTACCAGCGTGGCGCTATACACCAGCCGCAGGCCGAAGCGGGAGACGATATTGCCCTGCGGTTCATTCAGGCCTTTGATCGCCCCGGCGATAATGCCGATCGAGGCAAAGTTGGCAAACGACACCAGGAATACCGAGAGAATGCCGAGCCCACGAGACGGAGCTACAACCTATATACCCTAATCTGTTAGATATAAAAGACAAAGAAAAAACAGGACCAAAATTTATATTTTTAGGATTTACAACTAATGGAGAAGTTGCAGAAGAATCCGAAAACATGA
>NZ_LOQI01000150.1 GCF_001517915.1 Oceanivirga salmonicida
CAAGATACATAACTTTTCCTTTATTGTGATCTTTCAAAAATTTTTTATACAATTTTTTTTGAATATGAAATTGCTCATCTTCAACCATTCCTTTTTTTTCATTTCTTTTATTTACTTCTAAAGGTGATTTACATTTTGGACAATAAGGAATCAGATAACTAGGTATTTTCATATTTTTTTGTTTTAAAATCATTTCACGAATTAACTCATCATTTTTATATGTTTTTTGATGGCAATGTTTACTACATTGAAATAATCCGTATTCACCTTGAATATGAAAAACTTTTTTATTATCATATTTTGCTTTAAAAAATGCATTATCCGCATTCGTTGTAATAATATGATAAGGCTTATCTTTTAGCATTTTCAGTAAATTTACATATGATAACCCAACAGGTTGATCTAAATAATTTAATGCTATAAATCTACTTTGAAAAGCCCAATATTCCTCTATATTTTCAAATTCATATAAACTTGCTTGAAGCATGTCCAAAAAATTATATTTTTTTATGAAATCAGGGAAAGCATTTTCAAAACGAGTACCAATATATGTAAATCCATCAGCACTAGACATACCAGCACCAATACCTAAAGAGTATTTATCATTAGAAAATGAATTTTTAAAAAAATATCATTTAAAGAATAATAAAGTTAGTATTAAAGATTGTAAACAAACTAAAAATGAATATATATTTACTTATCATGGAAGTATTATAAATCTTAAAGTAGATGCTATATTAAATGCTGCTAACATTAAAATGATTGGTTGTAATATATTTAATCAAAAGTGTATAGATAAAATAATT
>NZ_LOQI01000151.1 GCF_001517915.1 Oceanivirga salmonicida
GTGTTTTATAGACAGAGTAGTAATATTATATCTGCTTCTCCTATACCTGCTTTTTGTTCTACTTTGGCTATATAATAACCAGATAAATTAAATAGGGTTGCTATTAATGTTCTATATGCTCTCTCATATGTCTTAATATCTTTTGCATATACTTGTTTTAATATATCTTGAAATGCTTCTTGCATTAACTCTATATCAAATCTATCTACTGCTTCTTTAAGTGCTAGATATTTTTCATTTTTAGCAGTATTCAATATTTCACTTGCCATATCTTGCATTGCATCTTTAATTTCTTTGTTAGGAACTCTCACTGATATTTTATTACCTGCAACTTGTTCTGCTGTTAAGTAACCTGCATATAGTAAGAAAGTATAAAAGGCTTCTGAATCACTTAAATTCTTATTTGTAAATTCTTTTTTTACCTTTGCTTCTACTAATTCTCCATTAATTAAACTAAATAATTCTTTTGATAAATTACTTGTATCAAAGTAATTTGATAATATATTTTCCATTATACTATTTGAACCTGTTGCTACCCAATGTGATTCTAATGCTATATTTTTATCAATAGTTAATGAATCTAAAGCTCTTGATAATGAATTAGGGTTATACATATCAATATCACCTATTCTATAACCATCATAATATTCTTTTAATCTTTCTCTCTCACTCATTAAACCTAGTTTTTCTAGCCAATAATCTACTTCTTCTTGTGTGAAGCCGAATAAATCAGCAAATTTACTTGTTTTAATATCTAGTACATTACTTATTACCTTATTATTTAATGCTGAAAATATTGAATT
>NZ_LOQI01000152.1 GCF_001517915.1 Oceanivirga salmonicida
TTGTGTTAATTCTTTACGAATTTGCCATTTTTCTACATCTTTTTCATCATATACTTTACCATCTTTATCTTTCCATATTTTCTTTAACTTACCAAAGTCTTCTATTTTTCCTATGTTTTCTAATTTTTTGGCTTTTATATGTAAGTATTTATCTGCACTTATCTTTGAACCATTACTATTTACTACTTTATCATCTGCTTCTAATATTATATTTCTACCTTTTAAATTTTTTCCTTCTTCATTTAATATGTTTTTGGCTTTTATGTATAGTCTTTTATCTGCTTTTATCTTTTCTTCATTTTTAAAGTCATCTTCTAATGTTATATATGTCTTTTTACTATTTATCTTATCATATTTAATTTCTTTTGCTTTTATTCTTGTCTTATTAGCATTTATACTTTTAACTCCAATTCCTGAATTTGTTGCTACTATTGTTACTCTATCTGCATGGATTGAACCTACTATATCTGCACTTATTGGTATTCCTTTTTCCCCTGCTTTTGTTTCTACTAATAACTTTTTAGCTTTTACATCTCCTTGTACCTTTAATATCTTTGCCTTTATATTAAATCTTTCTACGTCTGTTGTATCTAAATCACTTAGTGATAATACTTCTCCTTTTGGTTTAGAATATTCTAACTTTCCATCATTATCTTTTACTTTAGAAGTTGTTAGGGTCATATTATGTATATTTATGAAATTAGCTCCATCTACTGTTATTCCATTTTCATTTGATAATATTACTGATAAATCATTTTTACTTAGAGCTTCTAT
>NZ_LOQI01000153.1 GCF_001517915.1 Oceanivirga salmonicida
AAATGTATATACTGGCTCCAAATTTACAAAAGAATATGTTTACAAAAACTGATGTAAATATCAGTCATTTTTTGCTACATAAATTTAATTTTTTCTACTAAAATTAATAACTTTAACATTGAAAATCGTTAAAACTTTATTCTTAAATCTATTTCTTTATCAATTTTTCAAATTATAATTTCCTTATAAATAAAAAAATGAGGGTAAGGCAAGTTAAAAACTTGCCTTCTCACATAATATAGCATACCATTCAAAAAAAACACTACTCTATAATTTAAATATTTAATTTACTCAATACTTCTCCAATCTTATCTCTAATTACAAGATCAGCATAAGCATCAGAAGAAGTTTTAGTCATATTAATAATAATTAAATATTTCCCTTTAAAATATCTAACAAATGACGCTGCAGGATATACTAATAATGAAGTTCCTGCTATTATTAACATGTCTGCTTTATTTATAGCTTCCATTGTTTTAAAAATTAATTCATTATCAAGTGCTTCTTCATATAATGTTACATCAGGCTTTACTATTCCATCACATTTAATACATTTAGGTATTCCATTTGAATTATCTACATATTTTAAATCATAAAATTCACCACACAAAGTACAATGATTTCTTTGAATACTACCATGAATTTCTAACACATTTTTACTACCAGCTAATTGATGAAGTCCATCTATATTTTGAGTAATTACAACTTTTAACTTTCCCTTTTTCTCCATTTTAGCTAAACTTGTAT
>NZ_LOQI01000154.1 GCF_001517915.1 Oceanivirga salmonicida
TCTATATCAAATCTATCTACAGCTTCTTTAAGTGCTAGATATTTTTCATTTTTAGCAGTATTCAATATTTCACTTGCCATATCTTGCATTGCATCTTTAATTTCTTTGTTAGGAACTCTCACTGATATTTTATTACCTGCAACTTGTTCTGCTGTTAAGTAACCTGCATATAGTAAGAAAGTATAAAAGGCTTCTGAATTATTTAAATTTTTACTTGTAAACTCTTTTTGTACTTTTGCTTCTACCAACTCTCCATTAATTAAATTAAATAATTCTTTTGACAAACTACTTGTATCAAAATAATTTGATAATATATTTTCCATTATACTATTTGAACCTGTTGCTACCCAATATGATTTAAGTGTTGCATTTCTATTTACTGTTAAGATATCTAAGGCTCTTGATACTGAATTTGGATTATATATCTCCTTATTTCCTATTCTATAACCATCATAATATTCTTTTAATCTTTCTCTCTCACTCATTAAATCTAGTTTTTCTAGCCAATAATCTACTTCTTCTTGTGTGAAGCCGAATAAGTCTGTAAATTTTTCTTCTTCTTTATCTAATACATTACTTATTACCTTATTATTTAATGCTGAAAATATTGAATTGGCTGTTAATTCTGTTATTCCTACTAATACTGCAAAATGTAAGTCAGGATTACCTTTTAAAGCTGTACCAAATAGGGTTCTAAAAAATGATATTAC
>NZ_LOQI01000155.1 GCF_001517915.1 Oceanivirga salmonicida
GCACATATAATTGCAACTATAATAATATCAAGTGTTATAGGTGTTATGTTATATTTTATGTCATTACTTAATATATATTTTTTATTACCAGTTAGTAGATTTGCTTTTGAGTTTAATAGATTTAAAACCATTTTTTACGATATAAATACTTTAGTATTTTATAATTTAAAAAAAGGCTTTATATTAAATGGTATAATAAGCGTACTTTCATTTATTGGAATAATATTATTAACTAGATTTAACTTACTAATAATGATTTGCTCCATAGTTGCAATTATATGTGCTAATGTATATATTGTAACAGAATCATTAATAATAAATATATTAATAATGCCTAGAATAGATATAGAAAAATATAATGAATTAACTAGAAATAGTCCAAATCAAATAATTACATTGATAACTTCAGTTGCTATTATCGCTTTAAATATTTTAATGAGTTATTTGATTTTGAAATATGAAATATACAATATATATTTACTAGTATCACAGTTAACTCTTAATATATTAATATCATCTTTATCTATATATATAGTTATTAAAAAATGTAGAAATAAATTAAATAGTATATATAGAAGATAATTTAAAATGGGGCATGCTTAAATTTAAACATATCTTATTTTAAATATAATAAACTTTTACTTAATTATCCTTTAAATAAAAAGGAATTTTCATGTATAAATTGTAAAACTCCATAT
>NZ_LOQI01000156.1 GCF_001517915.1 Oceanivirga salmonicida
AAAAAAGGAAAATAAGGAATATAAAGAACAAAAAAATATAATAATGAATAAGAATGAAATATCGGTATACCATTATAGTTCTTTTGGAGTACCGCAAGCATCAGGCTATACTGTAGAACATAATAAGCCCCAAAAATTAAAAACAAATTATTTTAAAATAGATTATAAAAGTAATTGGAAAGAAGATGATTTGAAACTAGATATTCATCATGTTAGAGAAAAAGAATATATAATAAATGAACTTCTATATGATAAGTCAAAAGGAAATCATTTTGAAAAAATAGATGAATATATACAAAATAATAAAGAAAGAATATTTAAAATATTCTTAAATGATGATTGGAAAAATGGAGAAGCTGTAAAATTTAAATTATTGATTTTAAGGCATAAAAATTTTGATAAAAAAAATAAAATTTATTATAATCTTGGTTGGGAAAATGTTAATATTAAAAATTATGTTATTATTCCTGAAATACTTTACAATACTGATAATTATAGTGAATATGTTTTAAAAGAATCAAAAAGAGAAAAGCAATTTTTTAATAAAGAAATAAAATATGAAGATATAGATTGGGGAAAATATATAGAGTATATGGGAGATTATCCAGTATTAATAATGTACGTAGAAGAAAGAATTCCTGATGATAGTGAAGAAGGGTATCATATTTA
>NZ_LOQI01000157.1 GCF_001517915.1 Oceanivirga salmonicida
AATGATATGGAGTTTTACATAGTTATTATTTAATATGACAATATTTAATTGCTAATTCTTATTTTCAAGGTAAAATATACTTAAAATATAGAAATAGAAAAGGGGTAATATAATGAAATATATAGAATTATATGCTGACCAGTTGCTTGAAATATATAGAAAAACCAAGAATGAAACTTTTGAAGTTGGATATATAAGAGCAGAAGATGAAAAATATATTATAATCGAAAAAATTGATACACAGGGCATAAAAAATGGATATATGCTTTTGTCAAAAAAAGATATTGATATGATCTCAAGTAATACAGAGTATTTAGATGAAATAAAAATTTTAATGAATGAAAATTCTAAGGAAAATATATTAAATAGTTATATTTATAAAGTTTCTGAATTAGAAATAGATAGTAAAAAGGTTATTATAAATATTATAAAAGAACTGATTTCAAAAAATATCATTTGTGAAATAAAATTATTTGATAAAGATACTATAATTTTAGGCTTTATAAAAGAAATAATAGATGATAAAAAAATATTAGTTAGTTATTTTAAAGAAAAAAATCTAATAAATATAGATGATATATACAATATATCTATTAATTCATTAAAACAAAGAAAAAATTATATGTTTAAAAATGTAAAGGAGACCAACTATGAT
>NZ_LOQI01000158.1 GCF_001517915.1 Oceanivirga salmonicida
AAATCAATAACTGGTGTTAGAGAGAATAATGCAGCCATTTTAATAGGTGAGATTCCAAATATTGATAAGTTTGTTTCTCCAGCTAAATTAGTTGCTTTTTGTGGACTTGATCCTGTTGTAAAACAATCAGGTAACTTTAATGCTCCACAAACTAGAATGTCTAAACGTGGTTCTAAACTCCTTAGATATACTTTAATTAATACTGCTTGGCAGTTATCGCTTAACAATGACATATTTGCGAAATATTACAAATTAAAGATAAATCAAGGTAAAAGACATTACAATGCCTTAGGACATTTAGCATCTAAACTCGTTCGTATTATTTACAAACTTTTGAAAGATAATATATCTTTTGATACAGATTATCTTAAATAGGCAATTATTTAAATTTTTAAAATTAAGTAGATTACTACTAATTTTGTGATGCAAAAATTCAATTACTTATCCAACTATTTATTTTTTATTTTATACTTGACAAATCATAGTTGGTCTCCTTATAAAGTAAAAAACCGAACCAAAGTTCAGTTTCCACTTGTATTGAAAGATTAATAATTAGTTATTTTTTTATTAATTATTTATAAAAGTATTATACATTCTTTTCCTATAAATGAAAAGGGCTGCAAATCAGTT
>NZ_LOQI01000159.1 GCF_001517915.1 Oceanivirga salmonicida
TTTAATAATTGAATAAAATGTGTATATATTTGTAGAAATAATAGCAATATTGATACAAAAATACCTAATTTTATTAGACCTGCTCCAACAGACATTCCAACACCTGCCGTTGCCCAAATACCAGCTGATGTTGTTAATCCACTAACAACATTATTGTTTTTAACAAAAATTACACCTGCTCCTAAAAATCCTATTCCAGTTATTATTTGTGATGCTACTCTTGAAGCATCATAATGACCGACATCTTCAAAACCATATTTTGATATTATCATCATTAGACATGATGAAATAGCAACGATAGCATGTGTTCTAATTCCTGCATCTTTATTTTTATTAGTTCTTTCATAACCAATAAGTACTCCTAAAAATGCTGATATCAATATTCTAATTATAAAACTATTTGTACTTGACATTATAATATATGGATTGAATCTTGATCAAAGGCAAAACTCAATTCTTCTCCTATTTTCTTTATTTCTTTTCCATGTGGATTATTAAGAACTATTTCTATTACTTCATCTCCATTTTGAACTTCATACTCATGATTTTCTCCCATGAATACACTCTTAACAACTTTTAAAGAATGATTTTTTTCGTTATATTTAATAGATTCAGGTCTTATAAC
>NZ_LOQI01000160.1 GCF_001517915.1 Oceanivirga salmonicida
AAAAATTCTGCATATGAAATTATTAAAAAAAAAGGATATAAAAACTATGCAATAGCCTTAACAATAATGAGAATAATACAAAACAAAGTATCAAAAATGGAAAATAAGAAAGATATTAATGTATGGAGCGAAGGAATAAGTTCGGCAAATTTACAAAGATGTCTACAAGAATTTAATGCAACAATAGTAAAAGGTTGGTGTATGTTTGAAGAAGATTTTAAATATTTAGAATTAATGAAATTGTTTAAAGCGTTTAATATAGACTTTGATTTTAAAATAAAAAAAGAAAATGAAATAAGAGAGAAATTAAAATTCACACTCTAAAAAAATATCACTCAAATTCGGCTATACATATTGTATTGGCTTAGTTTGAGTGATTTTTTGTTGCGAAACTTGGGTTATAACTGAATAGAAAAAAATAGAGATTTTAATATCTCTATTTTTCATATTTAGTAAGTACCATACAACCATCTTTGGTAACTACTATATCATCTTCTATTCTAACTCCTGCAACACCAGGTTTATAAATTCCAGGTTCTATTGTAAATACCATGTTTTCCTCTAATATGTCATCAGTACTTTGAGAAACATCTGGAAATTCATGTACTTCCATAC
>NZ_LOQI01000161.1 GCF_001517915.1 Oceanivirga salmonicida
ATCTTGTTCAGCATATTCATCAGTTACAATAACAGTTGTTTCACATTCATTTTATATTTTTTGACAGTTAATTATTAAATCAGTGTCTGGGTTTGCAAATCATTCTAGTGAAACTATAACAGCATCTAAACCTAAATATTTAGTTAATTTTGCAGGCCAGTTTGATGATCTTTGTTTATCTGCTAAATAAACATTTTCATTTGTTATAATTACACCTAAGAAATTGATTTCTTTTCCATGTTTTTTATATAATTCTTCAATTACACCATTATTCAAATGAACATAAGTAGGATTTTTGTCACATGCTGATACACAGTTACCACTAACTATTGCTCCATCCATTATTTCTGTTGGATAAAGAAAGATCATCAAACTGGACAGCAAAATTAACTAAATATTTAGGTTTAGATGCTGTTATAGTTTCACAAGAAGGATTTGGAAACCCAGACACTGATTTAATAATGAACTGTAAAAAAATTGAAAATGAAGGTGTAAAAACTGTTATTGTAACTGATGAATATGCTGGACAAGATGGAGCAAGTCAAAGTTTAGCAGATGAGGATGCTAAAGCATGTATCTTATACACATCTCCGAGCCCACGAGACACTCGCTA
>NZ_LOQI01000162.1 GCF_001517915.1 Oceanivirga salmonicida
TTTTTCTTTTTTTTCTTTATATATACACAACTTTTAACATTTTTATTTCTCCTTTATTTTAATATTGTTATTTTTACCTTTATTCCCATTTTTTTTTGCTTCATTAATTACCCTTTCAAAATTATTTAATTGTGATTAACATAATTTTTTATTATTTGCAGGAGAATTTATTTGTATTGAATTAAAGATTTTTATTTATCGTAATTTTCTTTATACTCAAACATTTCCATTATTTTTTCGCCCAATTCTTTTGCACTTGGTTTTTCATTAAAAATATATCTATATTCATTACCATTAAAATCCTCAAACGGAGAATAACCGTATCCATCTTTCATTTTTAATTTTAATTCATATTTATTTTCATAAAATTCAAAACTTATGAGATTATATACTGACGCTACTTTTGAATCGCTAGAACAATTATAAAAACTTTTACTCCATTTTATATCAGTAGAATATTCTATTATTTCATCATCACATTGTTCTAATGCCCATAATGAAAGTTCTCCTGTTTTTTTACTATCTTTCTTACTTAAAAAAGAAGTTACTCCATAATTTTTCTCTGCTATTAATCCTATTTTT
>NZ_LOQI01000163.1 GCF_001517915.1 Oceanivirga salmonicida
GCTTCTGCTTCATCAATATCCCCTACAAATTTTATTATTTTCATTCCATAATCGAATTTAATTTTTTGATTTCCAAAAGGAAAAGGGCGACTATTATTATTTATACATATGGCCAAGATTCTTGACAAATAGTCATATCTTTTATTTCTCTAATTTCATATTCTTTTTTTCTATTTATTAGACCTACTTTTTTTGAAATTTTTAAATTTCCATTTTCAACTGTAATAAGTTCATAACCAATTAGCATATAAAATAAATAATATACTGCAAAAGCTCAACCTATTGTCCAGAAAATTAACCCCACTAACTTAAAAATGTTTTCAAATAATTCTGAACTAGTAAAATTAAAAACTGTTTTTAATTCTGAAATTTCTGCAAATAACCAACCACATAACCAAAAACAAATAAATATTATTATAAATATACTCTTTTTTGCTAGTATTTTAATTTCTAAAATATCATTATATTCTCTAATTATTGCTCTCCCTATAAATTCGTCTTCCACAATAATTTAAACTCCTTTCATTTTTTAATATTATTTTTTTCTAATCAATATCAGTAATAA
>NZ_LOQI01000164.1 GCF_001517915.1 Oceanivirga salmonicida
AAGTATTTTTTCTATTTCATGAAAAATAGTGCCTATACTTAAATCATATATTAACTCATTTACAATATATGCTTCATAGCCTAAAGTTTCAAAAAATAAATACAAAATTTTTATTTTAGGCTCTACTTTATAAAAATGACTTCTCCAAATTTCTACATACTCATTATTCAAATCTTTTCTAATTATTTTTAAACTAGCGGGTTCATCAATACCACTCATTAATGATTGCATTTCTATTTTTTCATCATCAAACGTTAAATTAAATTCTTTTTTTACAATATCTACAAAATCTTTTTTTAATGTTTTATCATAACATGAAACACTAAATATAAAGATTATTAATAGTTTTACTATATTTTTCATTTTTATAATACTATTCCTCTATTTTTTTAAATATTAATTATTCAGGCTCAAAAATTGCAACTTCAATTATTTCTGAATTATAATATGATTTTATTTTTTCTTTTAATTCTTTTTTTTCATTTTCTGAAAGTTTAATTACATTATTTGAAGTGTCCAAAAATCTATATATATATCAAATAATATTTTTGTTTATT
>NZ_LOQI01000165.1 GCF_001517915.1 Oceanivirga salmonicida
GGACTGCTCCTCGGTAGCACCGCCGGCTGCTGGTTTTTCTTCGGGGTGATGGAAAGCTACGCCATGCACCAGTTCGTTAACGGCGTGATTAACGTACCACAGGTGATGCAGACTCTCGGCGGCGAAACCGCCGTCCAGCAGGTCCTGATGTCGCTGCCGGCAGGTAAGCTGTTCCTCGCCGCCTATCTGTTCGTGATGATTGTTTTCCTCGCCTCGCACATGGATGCGGTGGCCTACACCATGGCGGCGACCAGTACCCGCAACCTGCGCGAAGGCGAGGATCCGGATCGCGGCATGCGCCTGTTCTGGTGCGTGGTGATCACCCTCATCCCGCTGTCGATTCTGTTTACCGGCGCTTCGCTTGAGACCATGAAAACCACCGTGGTGCTGACCGCCCTACCGTTCCTGGCCATTTTACTGATTAAAACCGGCGGCTTCGTGCGCTGGTTAAAACAGGACTACGCCCACGTTCCGGTCCATCAGATAGAAACCCATACCC
>NZ_LOQI01000166.1 GCF_001517915.1 Oceanivirga salmonicida
CCTATTGTTTAAGATGATATTTTAAAGCATCACCCGTACAGTCTGGTTCGGACTGGTCAACGCTGCCATCATAAACAGCTGAATGTTAATATACTGTGAATTTACTCACAGATTGAAAGCGGTTACATCAGCTAATAGATTCAGTTAGTGATCGGCCCCACACTTTGCTTTTGCGTCACCGAATGGCGCCGCACCAGCGTGGGCATAAAGCAGTGGCTAGCCTCGCTATCGAGTTTCCCTGCCGCCCCTTGTAGCGCCAGTTCGGTAGCCAATTTCGCCATCGACATAATGGGATAGCGCACGGTAGTCAACTGCGGATCGGTGTAACGGGAAATGGGAATGTCATCAAAACCAATCAGCGAGAGATGCTGCGGCACGGCAATGCCGTTATCCTTGAGAGTGGTTAACGCCCCGGCAGCCATACTGTCGTTATAGGCAAACACCGCGGTCAGGCCTAAATTACGCCCCAGCAGTTCTACCATCGCCGCTCCACCGCCCTGCATATCCGGCGAACCCGAGCCCACGAGACACTGAGCGCCCTCGTCTGCTGTCTTC
>NZ_LOQI01000167.1 GCF_001517915.1 Oceanivirga salmonicida
TTTTTCAGGAACGGCGTTTTTAGCGTGTAGTAGCGTTTGGCGATTACCGCGCTCAGCAGGTAGCACACCGCCGGAACGAGGGTAAACAAGGCGATAATGATGGTGAGGGTGGCGCTGTTCTGGGTTTTAGCCGCCGCGTCATAGCCGCCGCCTGCCAGCATCCAGCCGATCATCGCCCCGCCCAGCGCCAGGCCGAGCTTCAGCACGAACAGCGTGCCCGCAAAGCTGATGCCGGTCAGACGTTTGCCGTTGGTCCATTCGCCGTAGTCGACGGTATCGGACATCATTACCCACTGAATCGGCGTCACCAGCTGGTGCAGCACGCCGATAACGAAGATGAAGCCGAACATCAGCACGGTGGCATGCATCGGCACGAAGAACATCGCCACGCTGACCACCGCCAGCGCGGCGTTGGTCCACCAGAAGATGCTCACCTTGCACTTCCAGTCGGTGAGCGGTTTCGCCAGCGCCGAGCCAATCAGGTTGCCGACGCAGTAGGTGGTGAGGAAGGCGACGAACACCTCCGGCGAGCCCACGAGACCGGAGC
>NZ_LOQI01000168.1 GCF_001517915.1 Oceanivirga salmonicida
TTTTATGAAGTAAATATTTTTTTACAGATTCTTTATCAATATCACTTTCATTATTTATATTCATTAACGATTCTGCTTTAGTATATATGTAATTATAAATGTTTATATCTTTATAACGTTTTATCAATTTTAACATTTCTAAATAATCTAGAACATTGTCATTATGTGTTTGAAGTATTATTTCATTTTTTTGTATATTAATATCTACATCTATATAACTTGAAATATTTATTTTATATGGAGATGCTGCTGTTTTAATATAAGACCTTAATTTTCCATATGGACCATTACAAGAATTGCATGAACTTATCATATTATTTGGATTCATTGTTAAAAATGGAAATATAGATTTAGGTAAAAAATGATCAATAAATACATTTCCATCCTCAATAATAGAGTTAATATCACAATATGGACACACATTTATATCGTTTTCCTTAAAAAAATTACAATGAAATTTTTTTCTATTATAATCTTTATTTTCTGAATCTAATATATCCCATATTTTTTTATCTAAAAAAAATTTTTCATAAAAGAAATTAATAA
>NZ_LOQI01000169.1 GCF_001517915.1 Oceanivirga salmonicida
TTTATTACATTTTTTAAATCATCCGCAAACTTTAATGCTCCACTTGGCATCGCTAAGTCTAAATGTAAGTTATAGTCTACACCATGCACTCTAAGATTTGAACTCTTTATTTCTCCGTTTTCATGGAAACCTAAACCTATACCATTTCCTTTATGGTAGAAGCTTCCTCCTCCACCTAAAAATTGTTTTGTTTTTATTACTTTGCCATCTTGTGTTTTTTCTTTACCTACATTGTAATCTATATTTACACCTAATTCAATATCATTTTTCTTTACATTTAAACTTGCTCCATTTGAACCCGCTAATATACTAAATCCTGATATATCTTTTTCTTCTATTCCCTTATTTTCTTCTTTTTCTACTTTCTTTACTTTAATATTTAATTTCTTTGCTTTTAATTCATTATCATCATAAGTTACTCCTAGGTATTTTTGTCTTTCATAAGATAATCTTGCATCTCCACTTACTTTTTGTGTTATTATATCATATCTTACTCTTCCCCCTACTTCTACACTCTTTTTTAGACTTTTTTCTATATTCTTT
>NZ_LOQI01000170.1 GCF_001517915.1 Oceanivirga salmonicida
TTTAATCTTTCTCTCTCACTCATTAAATCTAGTTTTTCTAGCCAATAATCTACTTCTTCTTGTGTAAACCCGAATAAGTCTGTAAATTTTTCTTCTTCTTTATCTAATACATTACTTATTACCTTATTATTTAATGCTGAAAATATTGAATTGGCTGTTAATTCTGTTATTCCTACCAATACTGCAAAATGTAAGTCAGGATTACCTTTTAAAGCTGTTCCAAATAGGGTTCTAAAAAATGATATTACTTCTGGCAATTCATCTTTATCTAACATATCTATTACAAAACTATCATACTCATCTATTAATAATATGGGTTTAATACCTTCTACTTCATGTATTGCCTTTGTTAATAACTGAAGTGATCTATCTAATTCAAATGCTTTTTCTCTTTTTTCTAATATATTTAATATTTTACTTTTAACTGCAAGAGAAATTTTTTCATCTTTTAATTCATAAAAATAGTCTAGTAAAAGGTCTTGTATTGCATATCTAACACTATCTAAATTTTTTGCTTCTCTATTTTTAAAATCAAGGTGT
>NZ_LOQI01000171.1 GCF_001517915.1 Oceanivirga salmonicida
TCCTCCTGTTACTTAGATGTTTCAGTTCACAGGCTTACCTCTTTCGCGTATATTCTTCTAATATACAGGTTGTCCCATTCGGATATCTAGGAATCTATGGCTATGTGCGCCTCCTCCTAGCTTTTCGCAGCTTATCACGTCCTTCTTCGGCTTTTACTACCTAGGCATCCTCCGTACGCCCTTAATAGCTTTATCTTCTTTTTTTCTTACAGTTTTCTCTTAACTTGTTTTTTAGTTGTAATTTTTTACCTACTATTCATTTCTCATTGTCCTAAAATTATTTCTTGGTGGAGATAAGCAGGATCGAACTGCTGACCTCCGCAGTGCAAGTGCGGCGCTCTCCCAGCTGAGCTATATCCCCATATTTTTAACATACTTTTTATGGTGGGCATGAATGGACTCGAACCATCGACCCCTGCGTTATCAGCACAGTGCTCTAACCACCTGAGCTACACGCCCATATTAAAAAAATTTGAAAGATAAGCAAACAAGACTTAAAGCTTGTCATATTCTCCTTAGAAAGGAGGTGATCCATCCGC
>NZ_LOQI01000172.1 GCF_001517915.1 Oceanivirga salmonicida
TTTTGATTTATTATATATAGTTATTCCTGTTACAGTGTTGTCATTTCCTGATTTTACTTCACCAGTTCCAATTCTGCCCTAATTTTCTTGAGTACTTTGATTTAAATAAATATTAAATGAGGCTCCTTTATCATCAGTTGCTGCTGTTTTTAATATTGTAATTCCAGTACCCATTGTTAATTTTTCTGTTGTTGTTGCGATTGCGCTATCTAATTGTTTTTTATTTATTGCATCAAATTCACCTGTTCCTGATTTTATTCCAGTTAATTTAATAGCACCACTAAGATCTGATAAAGTAAGACTATTTGCACCAAATTCAAGTTTTGAACCTTGCCCACTTATACTATCAATATTGACTAAATCTTTATTAATTGTTATTTCAAATTCATTACCCCCTGCTGCATTAGTTATTTTAACAACTTATATGTTACTATTAAGCGCTCTTACTGTTGTATTTTTTATAAGTGCTTTTGCTACATCTATTGTTGTTTTTACTTTTTTTATTGCTTTTTCTAATTCTGT
>NZ_LOQI01000173.1 GCF_001517915.1 Oceanivirga salmonicida
CTCTAATTTAGCATATGGTTCTAACTTATATTGTTGTCCAATTACCCATCTATCTTTTTCATATTCATTACCAGCAACAATATAATCTCCTGTTACTTTTCTTGTTTGAATACCTGCTTCTCCAAATACCCCAAATACCACTTTTGCTTTATCGTTTTCAATTTTTTTACTAATATCTAAGCCAAATTTATCAATATTATATTTTATTGGAACACCTTTTTCTTTAACAATTACTGGTGCATATAAATGAACAAAACTAGGTTTTATTGTAAAATCATATGGAAGTTTATGCTCATATGATAAATCTGTTTCATTATATATTAAAATTTTCTTTGAACTTATTTCAGTTTCTAATTCAAATTTATTTTTTGCTTCAAAACCTTTATATTTAAGTTTAGAATCATTTTCTAGTCTAACTCTATTACCAGTTATACTTTTTGTATATGTGTCTGGATTATTTGAAAGTCCTCTTTCAATTATTCTATATTCTTTTCCATTTTTGTTATAGTAGTAATAAT
>NZ_LOQI01000174.1 GCF_001517915.1 Oceanivirga salmonicida
ATAAAACTGTGCTTAATATAATAAAAATTGTTTTGAAATATTTCATATTTTCTCCTTATAAAACAAGTTATAATAATTTATACCTTGTTTTTATATTTATAAAATTCCAGATTTATTTGAAATTTTATTAACTGTTACCAGTTATAGCCTACTGATAAACTACCACCAACTTGAACATTTTTCTTTATGTCTCCATTAACTTTTAATTCAGGATTTCCACCAAAGAAACTTTCAAATATATCAGAAAATCCACCTGAACCAAATCCTGAAAAGCCTTCAAACCCGCCAAAACCACCAAATCCACCTGCTCCTGCACCACCATTTTCAAATGCTGCATGACCAAATCTATCATATGGTAGTTCATACTCAAGTAGAACAGTTAAAGGTAGAGATTTAGAATATAATATAAACCTAAAATTAGAAGATATAGTAAGTGATTATGATGCCAAAGTTAGCTATACTAGAAAAGGTAAATGTAATAGCTGTGATGGAACAGGAGCTCACAATAAAGA
>NZ_LOQI01000175.1 GCF_001517915.1 Oceanivirga salmonicida
AGCAGGTAAGTCAACTTTTTTAAATTTATTAAGTGGAGAAATAATAGCAGATAGCGGTAAGATAGAGTTAGAAGATGCCGATATAAGCAATATAAAGGCTCATAAGAGAGCAAAATTCATATCTAAGGTACATCAAGACCCTTCAAAGGGAACTGCGCCGTCTATGACGGTTTTAGAGAATATGTCTATGGCTTCAAATAAGGGTAAAAAATTTGGATTAGGTTTTGGGTTAGAAATATCTAAAATAGAAGAGTTTAAATCTAAACTTGAAACATTAGGACTAGGTATAGAAAATCAATTAGAAACTAGAGTAGAATCATTATCAGGGGGTCAAAGACAATGTTTATCATTACTTATGTCAACATTTAATGAGCCTAAAATTTTATTATTAGATGAACATACTGCTGCATTAGATCCTAAAACTTCTAATATAATATTAGAAAAAACAAAAGAAATAGTAGAACAAAATAAAAATACTATAACTTTTATGATAACTCATAATATG
>NZ_LOQI01000176.1 GCF_001517915.1 Oceanivirga salmonicida
TATTATAATTCTATTGAATTTCCAGAAGCAGCAAGTTATGTTGTAGAACATAATAAACCCCAAAAATTAAAAACAAATTATTTTAAAATAAATTATGAAAGCCATTTGAAAAAAGATGATTTGAAACTAGATATTCATTATGTTAGAGAAAAAGAATATATAATAAATGAACTTCTATATGATAAGTCAAAAGGAAATCATTTTGAAAAAATAGATGAATATATCCAAAAGAATAAAGAAAGAATATTTAAAATATTCTTAAATGATAATTGGAAAAATGGAGAAGCTGTTAAATTTGAATTAGATGTATTAAGAAATATTGATTTTAATAAAAAAAATCATAAATTCTATTTTCGTAAAAATAGTAATGCAAATATTAAAAATTATGCAATTACACCAATTGATGAAGATAATTCAAAAGAATTTGTAAAAATACAAGAAAGAGAAAAGCAATTTTTTAATAAAGAAATAAAATATGAAGATATAGATTGAGAAAAATATATA
>NZ_LOQI01000177.1 GCF_001517915.1 Oceanivirga salmonicida
CTTTTAATTCACTTTTATTTTGCCCTGTAACGTCAAAAAGAGCAACCTTTGCTACTCCTTCCTTTAAATTTTTATTTCCTTCTACTGTATCATTTATTAATTCACTTCTAGAATCTTCATATTTATTATTTATTACTGCCCCATTTTTATCAACTGAAAAATCTTTAAATTTAGAGTGTGATACTCCTTTTTTAGTTGGTGTTGCTATATTTACTATTTTAGTACCATTTTTTTCTTTTAAATAGGCATCTGTATCTTTGTCTACTACTATATCTGCATGCAAAACTAAAACTGCTCCAAAGAATAGTGTTATTGGTAATACTTTCGATTTCGTTAACATAATATATCCTCCTAATTTTTACTTCTTTATAAATTTTATATTATATTTATATCTCGTTTTTCAAAAAATGCAAGTATTTTTTTAAAATATTTTTTAATTGTTGAATTTCTTAATGTTTGTTCATTTTTATATCAAAAAATTTTTTAA
>NZ_LOQI01000178.1 GCF_001517915.1 Oceanivirga salmonicida
GGTAAAATTGAATATAGTAAATAATAGATTTATATAAAGAACATTTATTGAAAAAATGTATATAAATATTTTTGAGATAGGTTTTTTTTATGAAATGCACCTGAACACTCACGAATTTAGTCGTGAGATGAAAGGTATATTGCTTAATGATAAAACATATGTTATCATAAAATTAGGTGATAAATATGGCAGAAGTAGTACATGGTAGGGGATATGTATATTGTATACAATATCATATAGTATGGTGTGTAAAATATAGACATAAAATATTAGTTGATGATATAGATATTGAATTTAAGAAAATAATAATTGAATTATGTGAAAGTATGAATATAAAAGTAGTTGAAATAGAAACAAATTACGACCATATACATATTTTAGTGGAATGTAGTCCACAACATTACATACCAACAATAATAAAAACATTAAAAGGCGTTAGTGCCAGATATATGTTTAAAAAATTTCCAAAAATAAAAAATAAA
>NZ_LOQI01000179.1 GCF_001517915.1 Oceanivirga salmonicida
ACCATCAAAATTAAAATCTGAATCAACACATATAATCTGATTATTAATATTATATAATTTTTCAATTTCAATTTTATTTGTTCCACCTATTGTTATAAGACAATCACACATTTTCAGATCAACTATATTTTCTTTAGAATATTTTTTCAAATCATATATGGAATATTTAATATTTTCAGCATTTAGTAAATTTTCTAAATTTCTTCTTAAAGTAATATAATATACATCTTCCATTTCAAATTCTTCATTATATATTCTTATTAAGCCTACTTTATATCTACTTCTTTGAGTTTTATACTTCTTTTTTATATATTTTTGTTCTTCAACAATATCTAATATTCTTTTTCTAGTTTCATTACTTACTTTTAAAGTATCATCATTATTTAAAACTCTTGATACTGTTGATATTGATACATTAGCCAATTTTGCAATATCTTTTATTGTTACATTCATCTTTTTATTTCCTTCATAATAAATTGGAA
>NZ_LOQI01000180.1 GCF_001517915.1 Oceanivirga salmonicida
TTTCAAATACTATGGACATACATAAAATAAAGAGATAAGTCCAAAAAACTTATCTCATTTTTTAACTATTTAATTTTCATATTTTATGCATATATGTGCACATATACAAACAAACATATGACACAAATTAAAACTATTACAGGCCAGCAAACAAGTATGTATGATAATATCTTTTTATTATCATAAGTTTTAAAGGCTATCCATAAATTAAATAATAATATAAGTGGGTAAGTCCATAATAAAACTATTAATGAACCTATTAAATTAGGATTAATATTTGGATCATCAAAATACACTGATATAAGTATTGCAAATGGGTAAAATATAACAAGTGAAATACCTAGAGCACTTAATAGCAAAAATAATTCACTTTTTTCTTTTTTCTCTTTCATTTTCGCTCGCTTTCTTTAAAATTAATTATTAATTAAAAAGTATTAATCAATAACAATAACAATGGCAAAACATGTCATAA
>NZ_LOQI01000181.1 GCF_001517915.1 Oceanivirga salmonicida
AAAGAATAAGAAAAACTATATAATAGTACAAAGCGACAAAAGAATATAAAAGAGAAAGATTACTTAGCGAAAGTAATTTAGCAAAAGATGAAGCTAAGAAATTAGAACAAGCTAAAATAGATGCAACAACTGAAATATCAGAATTAGAAGGTTTAACTGAAGCAGAAGGATTAAAAGCACAAGAAGAAATAGAAAAAGCAACAACAGTTGAAGAAGTAACTAAAGCATTAGAAGCTGCAAGATTACTTAGCGAAAGTAATTTAGCAAAAGATGAAGCTAAGAAATTAGAACAAGCTAAAATAGATGCAACAACTGAAATATCAGAATTAGAAGGTTTAACTGAAGCAGAAGGATTAAAAGCACAAGAAGAAATAGAAAAAGCAACAACAGTTGAAGAAGTAACTAAAGCATTAGAAGCTGAAAGATAACTTAGAGAAAGTAATTTAGCAAAAGATAAAGCGAAGAAAT
>NZ_LOQI01000182.1 GCF_001517915.1 Oceanivirga salmonicida
CTACTTTAACAGTTTTATCAATATAATTTACAGTGTTCATAAATTTACTTTATTCGCGACGCATATAATTGTAATAACAAATCTAAAGTACAAAAGAATACCTAGAAACTGGAATATTAAAGTATCCAGTAGTAATACGATATGATTCTTTGAATACTCTATTAAGTCTTTCTATCTTTTGTTTAGCTATACGAGTTTTAGCATCTTCGCCTTTAACTTCCTCTAGCCCTTTAACAGAAGTATGATTGATTTCAATACCTAATTCTTTTTGAATAAATTGCAGAGCCATAGGATAAGCAGTATACATATCAGACATAACATTTAAATTATTGGGTTTATTCTTGTAACATTCAAGTAGTTTTAAAAATACAGTAGCACAAGCAATATAATCTCTTTTATCAGAGATATGATAAGTAATTACATTATGATAAATTTCATCATATAAAATCCAAACATAATGCTTTT
>NZ_LOQI01000183.1 GCF_001517915.1 Oceanivirga salmonicida
AAATGAAGAAAAGAAAAAATTAAAAGGTAGAAATATAATATTAGAAGCAGATGATAAAGTAGTAAATAGTAATGGTTCAAAGATAAGTGCAGATAAATACTTACATATAAAAGCAAAAAAATTAGAAAACATAGGAAAAATAGAAGACTTTGGTAAATTAAAGAAAATATGGAAAGATAAAGATGGTAAAATATATGATGAAAAAGATGTAGAAAAATGGCAAATTCGTAAAGAATTAACACAACATGGAAAACCAACTTTAGGGCAAAGTATAGAAGAATTCCAAAAAGGGATTTTAGATAATTTTAGTAGTAAGTTTGGAGAAGGTTATGATAAGAATTTTAGAAAATCTCATAAAGAAGTAGTAACCAAAGCATTAATTGATGGAAATAAAGAAAAAAAATTAGGAAATACCTTTGCACAATATATAGTACCAGGCGAAAAAGAAATAATA
>NZ_LOQI01000184.1 GCF_001517915.1 Oceanivirga salmonicida
GAGATTCCAAATATTGATAAGTTTGTTTCTCCAGCTAAATTAGTTGCTTTTTGTGGACTTGATCCTGTTGTAAAACAATCAGGTAACTTTAATGCTCCACAAACTAGAATGTCTAAACGTGGTTCTAAACTCTTGAGATATGCTTTAATTAATACTGCTTGGCAGTTATCGCTTAACAATGACATATTTGCGAAATATTACAGATTAAAGATAAATCAAGGTAAAAGACATTACAATGTCTTAGGACATTTAGCATCTAAACTTGTTCGTATTATTTACAAACTTTTGAAAGATAATATATCTTTTGATACAAATTATCTTAAATAGATAATTATTTGAATTTTTAAAATTAAGTAGATTACTACTATTTTTGTGATACAAAAATTCAATTACTTATCCAACTATTTATTTTTTATTTTATACTTGACAAATCATAGTTGGTCTCCTTATAAA
>NZ_LOQI01000185.1 GCF_001517915.1 Oceanivirga salmonicida
CATCTGAAAATTTAAAGTATTCCATAACTGATGAAAATGCTTTAAAAAATATAGCAAAAGATAGTTTTGATGCTGCTTTCGTTTGTATAGGAACTAATGTTCAAAATAGTATTTTAGTAACAGTAATGTTAAAAGAAATGAATATACCTAGAATAATTTGTAAGGCAACGACTAAAATACAAGGTAAAGTTTTAGAAAAAATAGGAGCAACAGAAGTAGTTTACCCAGAGGAATTAATGGGAGAAAAAATAGCATATTCAGTTATGCATCCATAAGTTATGGAATACTCTAAATTTTCAGATGAATATTATATTTTTGAAGTAAAATTAGTAGATAAATTTTTAGGAAAAACTTTACTAGAATTAGATTTAAGAAATAAATATATGGAAATTGTTATAGAAGTAAAAAATAAAGAAGGTGATGTAAATGTAAAACCATAACATGAA
>NZ_LOQI01000186.1 GCF_001517915.1 Oceanivirga salmonicida
AAAATTGTATTAGTAAATGATGCACATAAAACTAGTGGGTATATAGGTGAAATTTCAGCATTAATTTCTGAATCAGAAGCATTTGATTATTTAGATGCACCAATTAGAAGATGTGCAGGAGAAGATGTTCCAATGCCATATGCTCAAAACTTAGAAATGGCTATGATACCAACAGTAGAAAGTATTAAAGATAAATCTAAGTTAAAATCTCTTGCTAATTTTCTGGCAGCTGGTGTTGCTCTTAATAATTTTTTACCCATTTTTACCACTATCCTTTATTAACTGTTTTTCTTATTGCTTCTTTAATACAAGGAACAGGGGCATTAGGTAGAGTACATAAAGATGATGTTGAAATATATACAAAAAGTTCAGTAATAAAGATAACATCATTAGCTAAAAAAATGGCCGAAGTAAATAATATAAATTTAGAAGGCATAAAAGGTAGT
>NZ_LOQI01000187.1 GCF_001517915.1 Oceanivirga salmonicida
GAATTATAAACATAGAAGGTGCAAGACAAACTGAAAAAATATTATTAGAACTTCAAAAAAATGGGTATGATTTTAAATTCTCTGAATCTCAAAGAGCAGACGGTGGATCTGTAATGAGAGGAAATGATTTATTAATGGGTACTCCTGATGTAATGGTAACAGATTCATTGACTGGAAATCTTTTCATCAACTTTTCCTATAGCAATTTCATAACCATATTTAAGAGCTTTTGCAACAACAGGCGAACCTGATGCTCTTGATAAAATTAAAATTCTTCTATCATAATCTTCGCCTACTCCTGGACCATAACCATATCCTTGTGCTTCATAATCTCCACCTGTTGTGTATGAAGAAAATATCTTCATGAAAAGATTTCCAGTCAATGAATCTGTTACCATTACATCATGAGTACCCATTAATAAATCATTTCTTCTCATTACA
>NZ_LOQI01000188.1 GCF_001517915.1 Oceanivirga salmonicida
AACTTATGCCTATATATTTAATATAGTCTTAATATCATTATTTTTCATGCCATATTATAACGGATTTGAAGTTGCAAAAAGAGATATACTACCAAAATTTGAAAAAATGAGTGAAGAAGATGATGACTATTATTCATATAGATTTTATTTAATAGAAAGAAATTACATTGACAGAAAAATTATTGAAAAAAAAGAAGAAGAAAATAATGTTAAAGTGGTTAAAAGATATAGGAAATATGATGATACTTCATTAAAAGAATATAATATTGCTAATTATAGTAAAATATTAATAGTAAATGAATACAGTGATTTATCAAAAGAAAAAATTGAAAAAAATAAGGTGATTATTGAAAGATTTTTAAATAATGAATTAGATAATTCTAAATCAAAACTTATACCTTTAAGTGTAGAAATTGAAAAAAAGAGTAATGGTAAATATA
>NZ_LOQI01000189.1 GCF_001517915.1 Oceanivirga salmonicida
TTAGTTTAGAATATTCTAACTTTCCATCATTATCTTTTACTTTAGAAGTTGTTAGGGTCATATTATGTATATTTATGAAATTAGCTCCATCTACTGTTATTCCATTTTCATTTGATAATATTACTGATAAATCGTTTTTACTTAGAGCTTCTATTGTTCCTTTTAATTCACTTTTATTTTGCCCTGTAACGTCAAAAAGAGCAACCTTCGCTACTCCTTCCTTTAAATTTTTATTTCCTTCTACTGTATCATTTATTAATTCACTTCTAGAATCTTCATATTTATTATTTATTACTGCCCCATTTTTATCAACTGAAAAATCTTTAAATTTAGAGTGTGATACTCCTTTTTTAGTTGGTGTTGCTATATTTACTATTTTAGTACCATTTTTTTCTTTTAAATAGGCATCTGTATCTTTGTCTACTACTAT
>NZ_LOQI01000190.1 GCF_001517915.1 Oceanivirga salmonicida
TAGAAAAACAAATGAATGTTTCAGCTATAACTATAAGGCGAGACGTTATAAAAATGGAAACATTGGGACTTCTAAATAGAATATCAGGTGGAATTGAAAATAAAAGTATTAGTCAAGATATAGACTATAATTTAAGAAGTAAAAAAAATTTAAGCGCAAAAAAAGCAGTAGCAAAAAAAGCAAGTAAATATATAAAAAATAATCTCATTATTTTTTTAGATGCTGGTACCACTATATTTGAACTCATACCTTATTTAAAAGGAAAAAATATAACAGCAATAACTAATTGTATAGAACATATAAATAAACTAATTAAAAATGAAATTAACTTCATTTTATTAGGTGGTTATGTAAAACCTAGCACTAAGGCAACAGTAGGAATAGAAACTTTAAATCAACTAGATAAATTTAATTTTG
>NZ_LOQI01000191.1 GCF_001517915.1 Oceanivirga salmonicida
ACCATACTCTTTAACTATTGCTCTACCTAAAAATTTATTTTCCATAATAAACTATCCTCATTTTTAATTTTAATAACTAGTAACAACTTTAAAATTAGATTCTCTAAAATTATGATTTCTTTTCAATTTTTCAATAATCATTTTAGCTTCTGCTTCATCTATTTCAATTGCAAATTTTATAGTTTTCATGCCATAATCAAATTTAATTTTTTGATTTCCAAAAGGAAAAGGGTGTCTATTATTCATATTATATAGCCATGGCAACGTATTTTGACAAATAGCAATATCTTTTATTTCTCTTATTTCATATTCTTTTTTTAAATTTATAAACCATATTTTTTTTGAAATTTTTAAATTACCATTTTCAACAATAATTAGTTCATACCCAAATAAAAACCAATTTAAAATTCCAAAA
>NZ_LOQI01000192.1 GCF_001517915.1 Oceanivirga salmonicida
AGAAACTAAAACTATACCTCCATATATCATTGTTGTAAAATACCCTATTTTTAATATTTTACTACCTTTTATATCAAAAAATTCTGTAACTAATACTATAAATATACCAATAATATTGACAGTTATAGATATAGAAAATGCCAAAATAAAACTATTCTTCAAACTATCTATCGCAATTTGTGATGATAATAATTTATCAATAGCTTTCAATGAAACTTGACCACCTACTATAAATGTATTTCTAACAAGATCTATATTGGGATAAATTATAAAGGCTATTATTATCCAAAATAAAACAACATGTAAACTTATTTTTTTAATATATCTTACTAGATTATTGTTCATTTTCATCACCATACTGCATTACATCACTACAATTTAAATAAAGTTTTATAGTTTCTCCTACCTTAAAA
>NZ_LOQI01000193.1 GCF_001517915.1 Oceanivirga salmonicida
AGCCCCTACTCCTGTATGATAAGGTTTCTGATTTAATAAAAGAAATAGAAAATAAACTTGAAAATTTAAAGAAAATTAATAAAACGGTTTTAAATGACCCTAAATATTTAAGTATAGCAGATGCATTTTATTATGAAAATACAGATATAATAAATAACTTAAATGAAAAAGTATTCTTTAATATTAATTTTAATAGTTCAGTTTTACCAAAAGAAAAATACAACTTTATAACTGGTTTAACTCTTGGTGGTTCTTATGAATTAAAAAAATTACCTTTAAGTATTGGTGGATTTGTTGAATATAACAATAAGAAATCTCATCATACAGGAGTAGGGGCTACTGTAAAATATAAAGGATTTAAATCATTTGTAAGATATAGATTAGCATTATTAAAAAATGATAACTTAT
>NZ_LOQI01000194.1 GCF_001517915.1 Oceanivirga salmonicida
CAACGTTTATATGGTGTCCCCTGCAGGAATCGAACCTGCAACTAGCCCTTAGGAGGGGCTCGTTATATCCATTTAACTAAGGGGACAAGGCGGCACGAGTATAGCGTTTTTTGCCCGCCTGAGTAAGAGCCATACCGTCTGACTGCTTAAACCCTCGCCACTCAGGGCGCTTTTTTTATGCCCGGTCGGCCTTTTTCCCTTTCTCCGCCGCCTGGGCGCGGGCTTCCGCTTTTCGCTTGCTGCTCATATCGTTACGGATCTGCGCATGGCTCAGCAGTGCGAAGATGAAGGTCCCGCCACAGATATTTCCCGCCAGGGTCGGCAGGGCGAACGGCCAGATAAAGTCGCTCCAGGGCAGATTTCCATTAAACACCAGATAAAGGATCTCGACCGAGCCCACGAGACG
>NZ_LOQI01000195.1 GCF_001517915.1 Oceanivirga salmonicida
CATTTGCCATTTTACTGTTAACAATATTACAAAAGAAATAATCTTAAAATATATAGATAAGAATTTGGTACTTGATGCAGATGCATTAACTATTATTGCCCAAAACAAAGAAATGATAGAATTACTAAACAAAGAATGCATAATAAGCCCACATATGCTAGAATTTAGCCGTTTAACGGGTGAAAACATAGAAAGCCTTACATTATCACCTTTTGAATCACTTAAACGCTTTAAAACTCATTTTAAGGGCATTGTATTATTAAAAGGTAAAAATAATATAATATATGATGGTAAAAATTACTATATAATTAATATTGGTAACAGTAAAATGTCAAATGCAGTAATGGGTGATACATTAACAGGAATGATTGCAAGTAATAAGGCACAAGGTTATAGTAGTCTA
>NZ_LOQI01000196.1 GCF_001517915.1 Oceanivirga salmonicida
AAAAATTAGAAAACATAGGAAAAATAGAAGACTTTGGTAAGTTAAAGAAAATATGGAAAGATAAAGATGGCAAAGTATATGATGAAAAAGATGTAGAAAAATGGCAAATTCGTAAAGAGTTAACAGTACATGGAAAACCAACTTTAGGGCAAAGTATAGAAGAATTTCAAAAAGGGATTTTAAATAATTTTAGTAGTAAGTTTGGAGAAGGTTATGATAAGAATTTTAGAAAATCTCATAAAGAAGGAGTAACTAAAGCATTAACTGATGGAAATAAAGAAAAAAAATCAGGAAATATCTTTGCACAATACATAAGAACAGGCGAAAAAGAAATAATACCATTGAAATCAGATTATGAAGTAGTAGGGCAAAAAATAAAATTATCTGAATTAA
>NZ_LOQI01000197.1 GCF_001517915.1 Oceanivirga salmonicida
GTTAATTCTGTTATTCCTACTAATACTGCAAAATGTAAGTCAGGATTACCTTTTAATGCTGTACCAAATAGGGTTCTAAAAAATGATATTACTTCTGGCAATTCATCTTTATCTAACATATCTATTACAAAACTATCGTACTCATCTATTAACAATATGGGTTTAATACCTTCTACTTCATGTATTGCTTCTGTTAATATTTGTAGTGATTCACTCAATTCTGATGATTTTTCTTTATTATCTAATATATCAAATACTCTTTCTTTAATTTTATCTGAAAGTTCCTTATTTTTTATATCAAGAAAATATGCTCTTAAAAGTTTTTGTATTGCATATTTTACTTCATCCAAACTTTTTGCTTCCTTATTTTTAAAATCAAGGTGT
>NZ_LOQI01000198.1 GCF_001517915.1 Oceanivirga salmonicida
TTATCTTATCACCCTTAATATTTTCATTTAATAAATATGCTATTATTGGCAGATAATCTCTTGTTTCATAATAAATACCTTCTTTAAAATCTAAAGGGGTTCCATACCTTGTAATTTTTTGATTTTTAAATATATAAACATATTTTATATCATATAATACTTCATACTTATCCTTATATTTAGACAATATTTTTTCTATTTTAAGGTCTTTCTCTTTTTTATTTTCCATTAAATCTTTATTTTTTAAATATGGATAATAACTAATATCATTTAAAAATCTATTATAAGCATAATCATTCTTAAAATCATCTATTCTTTGAATAAATCTATACTTAATTTCTTTATTTGTATAAGGGTCTTTCATACTTAT
>NZ_LOQI01000199.1 GCF_001517915.1 Oceanivirga salmonicida
TAAATCTATTCATACCTGGTGTTAATTTAGGCGACATAGATATGAATGGTGCAGAAAAAGAATTAAAAAGGGTAGAGGCAGTTATTTATTCTATGACAATAGAAGAACGAAGAAATCCGCAATTGTTAAAAGTTTTCTCAAGAAAAACTCGTATAGCAAAAGGTAGTGGAGTTAGTGTTGCAGACGTAAATAAATTATTGAAGCAATATGAACAAATGAAAAAAATGGTTAAAATGTTTAATAGTGGTAGCATACCAGGTATGAATAGATTTACGAAAAAATAGTTAAAAAAATATGGAGGTAATATAATGGTAAAATTAAGATTAACAAGATTAGGAAGAAGAAAAAAACCTTTTTACAGAATAG
>NZ_LOQI01000200.1 GCF_001517915.1 Oceanivirga salmonicida
GATATAACCTGTTTATGTAATATGCAATAGTTCCTGGTTGTACTCCTAAATCAACTGATCCTGAAGTTGGGAATAATTGTAAATTATAACCAAAGAACCATAACATTAGTAATGATAAAACAAATGATGGTATAGCATAACTTATATAGTTATACATTACTATAGCTTTATCAAGTGGTAATTTTAAGTATGCTAATATTTGTTTTAGCTAAATTAATGCCAGGAGATCCTTTTTCAGGTTTAATAGACCCTAGTACATCTCCTGAAACTATCGAAGAATTAAGAATTAAATTAGGTTTATATGACCCTTGGCACATTCAATATATTAGATGGATTAAAAATTTATTCCATGGAGATTTAGG
>NZ_LOQI01000201.1 GCF_001517915.1 Oceanivirga salmonicida
AATTGCCTTAGTGTTCCAGCTGCTGCATTTCTAGGATTAGCAAATATCATTTCTCCTAATTCTTCTCTTTGTTCATTTATTCTTTGAAATTCTTTTATAGGTAATATTATTTCTCCTCTTACTTCAATATCTATGCTTAGTTTATCAAATACATATAATTTAAATGATTTAGCAGATTTTGATGCAAGAACTAAAAAAAACATAAATAGTGCTTATTCATATGTTTTAGAATTAAAATTAGATGGTCTTAGCATAAGTTTGATATACAAAAAAGGACAATTAATAAAAGCAATAACTCGTGGAGACGGTAAAATTGGTGAAGACGTTACTGAAAATGTTATGCAAATATCTAGTATACC
>NZ_LOQI01000202.1 GCF_001517915.1 Oceanivirga salmonicida
TTTATAAGATACATCAATTATATCTTCAACAAAAACTACATTCTTTCCTTCAATACAAACATCTAAATCTTTTAAAATTTTAATTTCTCCACTAGTTTTCATACTGCTCCCATATCTTGAAACTGACATAAAGTCTATTTCTATTACATTGTCTAATTTTCTTGATAAATCTGCTAAAAACATTAAAGAACCTCTTAAAAGACCTATTACCAAAATATCTTTTCCCTTAAATTCTTCATTTATTTTTTCAGCAATTTCTAATACTTTATCAGATATACTTTTCTCTGATATCATTTCTTCAATATGATATTTCATATTTCAACTACCTCCCATATTTACACTACAAAAATAGTATAAC
>NZ_LOQI01000203.1 GCF_001517915.1 Oceanivirga salmonicida
ACTATGTTTTCTCCTTTTGAAAGTTGTTTAATTATATCAATAGCTTTTTTGTTAGTTTCGAATAATTCTTCTTCTATATATTTTTTAGCATCACTGCCGACAGAATGTTTTTTATCTATTTTTTCGTATTTTCCACTTAAATCTACAATTCTAGTTCCACCAGAACCACTGCCAGAACTGCTACCACTATTAGATGAGTTTGGTTTATGGTTTAATGGAGTTGTTGTTTCACCTAGCATTTGAGCTTTTGTTAAACCATCATAAAATAAAGCATTAGGACTTAATCCACTAGATGTAAAATCTTTAATATTAAAAGGTTTATTTCTTCTAGGTAGTAAATTTATAAAATCATC
>NZ_LOQI01000204.1 GCF_001517915.1 Oceanivirga salmonicida
TGTAAAACGTCACATAAAATGAGCCATAAAATATAGCAATTAAAATCATATAAAGTGCCAATTTTGAGCCATTTTTTTGATTATCAAGTTAATATATATCAAAGTGTAAATATACTTAATATATTTTTAAGGAGGTAGTCAAAAATGACTAAAGAAGAAAAAGATTTTGCTAAAAAAATGGCAATCAAATTAATCGAAGAAGGTAGAAAACTTACTACTATCACAATTATTACAAGTTTATCATATGCAACAGTGAAAAGATTGAAAAAACAATCTGGCAAAAGTATTTTAGATGGTAAAAAGAAAGATTTATCTAAGAAATCATGTAGAAAATGTAAGTTAAAA
>NZ_LOQI01000205.1 GCF_001517915.1 Oceanivirga salmonicida
TCTATAAACTGTTGTCCTAAATTATCAGGTATACGATAATCATCTAAATTTATTCCAACTTTCTCAACAGTTATATCATATCTCCCTGTTGCTTGTCCTATTGATAATACTATATCAGGATTATGCTCTATAATTGCTTTTTCAATTTTTTCTAATGATTTAAATCCTGCTGTTGGTATTTCTAGTTTGAATAAAACTGATGGGATTATAACAGGTGCAACAGAAGAAAGAAAGTCTGATGATGCAGAAAAAGTTATATTTGGTTCTGATTCATATAAAACATATGTTTATTCAGCGGTGTTTAATAAAATTTCTGATAATAAAGTTGAATTAAGATTGC
>NZ_LOQI01000206.1 GCF_001517915.1 Oceanivirga salmonicida
TTACTATTACAACTTACAAAAAAATAAAAATTGGAGATTTTACTCTCCAATTAGTACATTTATTTATATTTTTTCTAATTCAATAATACTCTTATATCTTTCTTTGGTTCTCATAATTATAGAACCTTTAACTTTACTTATACCTTTTATTTCTAATAATTCTTCATATTTAGCATTTAAAATAGCATTTATATTTACAAAATTAAAAATTATATTTTCAACGTCTTTTTTATTCAATTTATTGATATTATTTAATAATCTATAACCTTTAGCCGTCAAAATATCTTCTGGCATATTTTGCTTAGTATCATAACCCAATAATTTAATAATATTATTAT
>NZ_LOQI01000207.1 GCF_001517915.1 Oceanivirga salmonicida
AAAGAACAAAAAAAAATAGAAAAAACTAAAACGTCTGAAGAAGTAACTAAAGCATTAGAAGCTGCAAGATTACTTAGCGAAAGTAATTTAGCAAAAGATGAAGCTAAGAAATTAGAACAAGCTAAAATAGATGCAACAACTGAAATATCAGAATTAGAAGGTTTAACTGAAGCAGAAGGATTAAAAGCACAAGAAGAAATAGAAAAAGCTACAACAGTTGAAGAAGTAACTAAAGCATTAGAAGCTGCAAGATTACTTAGCGAAAGTAATTTAGCAAAAGATGAAGCTAAGAAATTAGAACAAGCTAAAATAGATGCAACAACTGAAATATCAGAA
>NZ_LOQI01000208.1 GCF_001517915.1 Oceanivirga salmonicida
GTGGATTCTATGTTAACCAAAGATGGTTAAGTGGAGTATTGACGAACTTAAAAACAATAAAAGGTAGAGTAAAGAAATTAAAAGAACTTGAAGACATGGATGCAAGTGGAGAATTAGATAATTCATACACTAAAAAAGAAGCAACATTACTAAGAAAAGAAATGTCAAAATTAGAAAAAAATGTTGGTGGAATTAAAGAAATGCATAAATTACCTGCTGCATTATTTGTATTAGACATAAAAAAAGAATTTTTAGCACTAGAAGAAGCAGCTAAATTAGGAATACCAGTTATAGCATTAGTAGATACAAATGTACACCTGCTTCTAATAATT
>NZ_LOQI01000209.1 GCF_001517915.1 Oceanivirga salmonicida
ACCTAGAATTTGAACTTTTATTAAACCATAATAAAATAAAGCATTAGGACTTAATCCACTATATTTAAAATCTTTAATAATAAAATGTTTATTTCTTCTAGGTAGTAAATTTATAAAATCATCAGGAATTTGATTCCATATACCAATAGAAGAATAATTTGAATCAGGGTCAAATCCTACTCTTTCATACATATCTGTGACTATATCTTTAACCAAATCATTAGCTAAATTATCTAATTTAGCATTACCTAATCTTGTTATAAGGGAAAGATTAGGTAATAAATTATGTCCTGTAATATAGTCTATACCTTCTTTTAATATTAAAGATTTT
>NZ_LOQI01000210.1 GCF_001517915.1 Oceanivirga salmonicida
GTCTCTAATATTGCTATTTAAGCTGATAAATTATCATTTAGTGTATTAATAACAACTCTTCTGGACGGCAAGAGTTAATTTTAACGGGAAGCCGTTCTAATTCATTTTCCTGAATTTTTGAAAGGAGAATTGAAATGAAAGAAAAGTTAATGACAGATATTATTCAGGGTATGCTTCCATACCTTAATAATTATGAAATGAAAAAATTAAAGGAAGTATTAGAATATACCTTTTATCAATATAAGGATGAAAAGACATTAAAATATTTCCATGAAAAAACTAAAGATCTATTTAGCTCTATAAATAGTAATAAAATACAAAATAAAAA
>NZ_LOQI01000211.1 GCF_001517915.1 Oceanivirga salmonicida
TATTTTCTTTTTTCTTAAAGTTTCATTTTTATTTAATTTATATTTCCCAAAATCATAGTTTTCCATCTCCCAATAAGAATAAGTGTAAGGTTTTTGTTCGGGAAAATACAAAATATTATTATCCCTTATATAATATTGAACTGAAGTAACAACGCTATATTTTTTATTTTTTGCATATTCATTAAATATTTTTTCTATTTCATGAAAATTATTTCCTTTACTTAAATCATATAGTAATTCATTTTCAATATAAACTTCATAACCTAAAGTTTCAAAAAATAAATATAAAATTTTTATTTTAAGTTCTACTTTTTCAAAATCA
>NZ_LOQI01000212.1 GCF_001517915.1 Oceanivirga salmonicida
TATTTTCTTTTTTCTTAAAGATTCATCTTTATTTAATTTATATTTTCCAAAATCATAGTTTTCCATATTCCAATAGGAATAAGTATAAGGTTTTTGTTCAGGAAAATATAAAATATTATTATCTTTTATATAATATTGAACGGAAGTAACAACTTTATATTTTTTATTTTTGGCATACTCATTAAATATTTTTTCTATTTCATGAAAATTATTTCCTTTACTTAAATCGTATAGTAATTCATTTTCTACATAAATTCCATAACCTAAAGTTTCAAAGAATAAATACAAAATTTTTATTTTAGGTTCTACTTTTTCAAAATCA
>NZ_LOQI01000213.1 GCF_001517915.1 Oceanivirga salmonicida
TATGTATTATATGTTGATTTTGAAGTGATATTATTAGATTATAAGGGGAAAAAATTCCCAGCTCAGAATGAGGAATTAGATACTTTATTAAAAAATCTAGGTGGAAAATATGAAAAAATTGTACTTGCTGGAGATAGTTCAGGTGGAAATGTTGTTTTATCAACTATGTTAATGAGAAGAGATAGAAATGAAAAATTAGTAGATGGAATTTTTCTAATGTCTCCATGGGCTGATGCAAGTAATAGAGTAAAAAGTAGAATTACTCATTTTGATAGGGACGTATTAATGGGTAAATCAACATATAATACAT
>NZ_LOQI01000214.1 GCF_001517915.1 Oceanivirga salmonicida
TTTAATCTCCCATATGCTCTATATATTTTCCCCAATCTATATCTTCATACTTTATTTCTTTATTAAAAAATTGCTTTTCTCTTTCTTGTATTTCTAGATATTCTTTTGAATTATCTCCGTAAATTGGTGTAATGGCATAATTTTTAATATTTGCATTACCATCTTTACGAAAATAGAATTTATGATTTTTTTTATTAAAATCAATATTTCTTAATACATCTAATTCAAATTTAACAGCTTCTCCATTTTTCCAATTATCATTTAAGAATATTTTAAATATTCTTTCTTTATTCTTTTGGATATATTCA
>NZ_LOQI01000215.1 GCF_001517915.1 Oceanivirga salmonicida
GATTTAGCAAAACCCGTTGATAGAACTAAGTGGCATATGCCATCAAATATGGTAAATGCATATTATTCTCCAACAGGAAACTTAATTTGCTTCCCAGCAGCCATACTTCAAGCACCATTTTATAGTTTATCTCAAACTAAAAGTGAAAACTATGGTGGTATAGGAGCAGTTATAGGTCATGAAATATCACATGCATTTGATAATAATGGGGCTAAATCTGCAAAATGATTTTTATTTAATATTTCACTAAATTTTATCACATTTTCAAAGAAAGTTTTACTTTCATCTACTATTAATTCTTTGTATAC
>NZ_LOQI01000216.1 GCF_001517915.1 Oceanivirga salmonicida
AAATTATATATTTTCCAGCTTCTTCACCAAAATTTCCTATTAATGCAGCATCTTGATCCCATAGTATTGCTTTATCAACACCATCAATTTTTTCAAAAATTAATTCATCTTTTGGTGAAAAATAATCAGATTCTTTTATATCATTCGAAGTTCTATATTTTTGGTCAAAATCTACAACTATTATTTTTGAAGTTGCTAATTGTGCTTCTGATAATAATTTCTTTTGGAAACCAGCACCCAGTGATGATAATAAAACTACTGATGCTATTCCCATTATTATACCTAGCATGGTTAAAAAAGATCTAAAT
>NZ_LOQI01000217.1 GCF_001517915.1 Oceanivirga salmonicida
CACGATAGATTTATAATACTAGATGAGAGTAGTTGTTATCATATTGGCTCGTCAATAAAGGATGCAGGAAATAAAAGTTTTGCTATTAGCAAAATTGAAGATGAGCGAAATATAAATGATATTTTAAGTAGATTGAAAAGATAAAGTTTTCCCAATTTCTAATTGAAAGAAAGTAGATTTAGAGTATATAGAGTACTCTTTTTGTAAATTGGTTTAGCGTTTATATTTTACAAAAAAAGAGAGGCGAGTAAAGAATTTTAAAAAAAATTCTACTCACTTTTTTTATTAATTTTTAGATACTAAGGT
>NZ_LOQI01000218.1 GCF_001517915.1 Oceanivirga salmonicida
ACTACACATTGGTCTGGATTTAAACCAATGGATATTAGTACTAAATTTAACTTAAAAGAACACGGTTTTTATGTAAATGAATTTACATTAGTTGGGCAATATGGAACACATGTTGATGCACCTGGTCATTTTGTCGAAGGAAATAGATTGCTTGATAAATTAGTTCCAGATGAAATGATATTACCACTTTGTGTAGTTTCAGGAGATAGTTCGTGTGTTAAATCTATAAATTTGCATTCATTTCTCCATCTATTTAACTCATCCCATAATTTTAAATCCATAATTATAACCTCCTTTAATAC
>NZ_LOQI01000219.1 GCF_001517915.1 Oceanivirga salmonicida
TATAATTAATACTACGATTAGTGATAAGTACAGCCAACCTGTTTGTCCTAATATTCTACGTCAAAAAGCTTGTTTTTCAAGATTTTTAATAAGTGAGACTATAACTGCAGGTATTGCCATAAGCATAGATGCAAAAATTATTGGCATAACTCCTGCTGTATTAATTTTAATTGGTAAAAATGTTTTCTTACCAACTGAACTTGGACCTTGTCCAAATCCTCTACTTGATTTTCCAACATACTGTATAGGTATTCTTCTTTCACCTAATTGTATTTGATCCAGATAAAAT
>NZ_LOQI01000220.1 GCF_001517915.1 Oceanivirga salmonicida
TGTCATTTTTATATCAGCACACCCAAGAGCAAAAAAATCAACTATCTATACTGCAAAAATTGCATTAGAAGTTGCTAAAAAATATGGTGCTCCTGAAAATATAATAGGATGGGTAGATGAACCTAGTCTTGAAATTTCAAGAGAATTAATGGCTAACTCAGACTTAATTTTAGCAACAGGTGGTCCTGGCATGGTTAAAAGTGCTTATTCATCTGGAACACCAGCAATAGGTGTTGGTTCTGGAAATACTCCTGTTATTATAGATGATAGTGCTGATATAAAAATGAC
>NZ_LOQI01000221.1 GCF_001517915.1 Oceanivirga salmonicida
ACTAAATTAGTTAAAGAAATTCTTGTATAGTAATCACTAATATTAAGATCTGTTGAAATTTCATTTTTTGATGCAATCATTTTTTCAATCATATACTCCATTATTTTTAACTCATTATCTGATCCATTAAGGGTTGATAGTAAATCTTCTTTCCAAATTCTTAATTTAGTACACCCATTTTCAGTAATAAAAATTTCTGGTTCTTTTAAATTTAATTTCCCTGATACATCATAAATTCTTTTACCACCTGTCCCTGCTTTTTCAGAAAAACATTTGAAA
>NZ_LOQI01000222.1 GCF_001517915.1 Oceanivirga salmonicida
GCAAGTGGAGTTTTATTTGGAAAATTAATGTGTAAATTAAGTAAAGGTAAAATAAATCCTATGATAGGAGCTGCTGGAGTTTCTGCATATGCTTTTATTTTCAATTCCATGTTTTCCTCTTTCCTAAATTATTTAAATATTATTAGTAATATTCCAGCTGCAACCGCAGATCCTATAACACCTGCAACATTTGGTCCCATAGCATGCATAAGTAAAAAATTACTTGGATTTTCTTCTTGTCCAATTTTTTGAACTACTCTTGCTGCCATTGGTAC
>NZ_LOQI01000223.1 GCF_001517915.1 Oceanivirga salmonicida
GGATTATTTATTAAGGCTCTTGCAATAGCCACTCTTTGCTTTTGTCCACCTGATAATTCACTAGGATAAAAATCTAATCTATCTCCTAAACCAACTAAACCTAACAATTCTTTGGCATGTTCATATACTTTATTTTTATCTTTACTATTTCTAAGTGCTGGCATAGCAACATTTTCAATAGCAGTAAATTCTGGCAACAAATGATGAAATTGAAAGACAAAACCAATATTTTCTGATCTTGTTCCTTCTAAAATTATTTTAGCAGAT
>NZ_LOQI01000224.1 GCF_001517915.1 Oceanivirga salmonicida
GTAAATACAAAAGGTGCAAATGTATCTCCATCAGCACTAATAATTGCTGATAATGTAAATGTCATAAATAAAAATGGAAACCCTAATGAACATATTCTTAAAAATTTAATTGCTGAAACTAAATAATCTGGCTCAGATACTCCCACTAACATTATTAATTCTTTTGTAAATATTAATGAAATTAATAAACATAATATAGAAAAAATAGTAGTTAATATTATTGCTATTCTAGCATATGCCCTTGCATGCTTATATATTTTTGCACCT
>NZ_LOQI01000225.1 GCF_001517915.1 Oceanivirga salmonicida
GTACTGCTTTATAAATATTAATTACAATATTATGTAAAAATTTAACACTAAATAAGGCTCCTATACCCCATAGTATAGAGAATTTTAAACAAATATACCCCTTATAATTAAAGTGCATACCTGTATAATCCCACCATCTTTTTTGAAAAAAATACTCTAAACAAAATCCTGCTATTAATTCTATTAATGTTGCAATTATTATTGACAATATAAATAGCAACCATATATTATTTAAATAAGGCGAAAGTAAATATAATATT
>NZ_LOQI01000226.1 GCF_001517915.1 Oceanivirga salmonicida
ATGTACTTGATTTAATATTTCCATACTATTCCCTTCCAAAATTCATATTTTTATATACTTCTACATATTTAGGCATTTGGAGCAAAAGTATTGATTGTTGATGGGCATAATATTAAAGATTTATGTGAAGCTAGTAAAAAAGAAGAAAAAGGAAAATCATTAGTTGTACTTTGTTATACAAATCCATGTGAAGGTTTACCTTTATTAAAAGAAAAAAAGCCTAAATTACATTATGTTAGATTTACTGAAAAAGAAA
>NZ_LOQI01000227.1 GCF_001517915.1 Oceanivirga salmonicida
CTGAAAAAGTTGGAATAGTTATTAAAAATGGATTAGGACTTTTAGGAATAAATACAGTAGATAAAATGTAAGGGGAGCGTATTATGTTTGGGTTTACAAAAAAAGATAATAAAGATATTTCAAAAGAAAATTTAGCTCAATCTATATTAGAATTATTGGGTGGAACATACAATATTAATGAAGTTGATAGTTGTATTACAAGATTAAGAATTAGAGTTAAAGATACTGATTTGATAGAAAAAAAAGAATTAAA
>NZ_LOQI01000228.1 GCF_001517915.1 Oceanivirga salmonicida
GTTATTTTTCAACTCATTTATTGAATCTTCAATATCTTCTTTATATCTAAATTCTCTAAATATTAATGTTCTTAACATTTTTGTCTCCATTCATATTTTCTGTCCTTATTATATCATAATTACAAGCATTTTACAATCATAACAAGTAAAAATAAAGCATATACAATAAACTTTTCAATTTATTAATATATGCTTTTAAAATTATTATTTCTAAAGTTTTTTCAATTCTTCTACTGCTTCTTTAAATGAGT
>NZ_LOQI01000229.1 GCF_001517915.1 Oceanivirga salmonicida
AAAAAAATGCAAAAGAGAAAAGATGCTGAATATGGAATTGGATTTTTATCTGGAATTTTATCAGCAGCTTTAGTAAATAATACAATAGCCATTATTATTTCTGCACCAATTGCGAAAGAGATTGGACAAAAATATAATATTGCACCTAAGAGATTAGCTAGCCTTATTGATATATTTGCTTGTGCATTTTTTTAGTAATGCTACTTACCAACCAATCAACTCCACCATAATATTTTATTAAACCAATTA
>NZ_LOQI01000230.1 GCF_001517915.1 Oceanivirga salmonicida
TTTTTTTTTAGAAAAAAAAACGATGAATTTATTCATCAAGTTACTAATTATATATTTTTATTTATTTTTGGTCGACAAAAAAATATCATAATACATTTTTTCTTGTTAAGCTGTTTTTAAATCATGTAAAATATTTCCAATTTTATTATGTTTCTTTTTATACATATGTATTTTAAAGTTATATCCCATACATATTAGTATTAATTCTCGTTTAACTCCTGAAAGTCCTGATATTTTAAGTTTTC
>NZ_LOQI01000231.1 GCF_001517915.1 Oceanivirga salmonicida
TATTCAGCTAAACTTGCTATTAAAAATATAGAACCTGATTATATTGCTGCTGCTTTTGATGTTAGTAGATCTGGATTAAAAAGATTAGAAATTTTTAAAGAATATAAATCAAATAGAACAGGTATGCCAGAAGAATTAGTTCCACAATTAGAAATTATAAGAGATATAATTGATGCTTATGGTATAGAAAAATTTACTTGTGAGGGTTATGAAGCAGATGACGTTATAGCAAGTTTAGCTGAAT
>NZ_LOQI01000232.1 GCF_001517915.1 Oceanivirga salmonicida
GGTAATGGAAAGTAACATATGAAAAAATATGAAATTTATCTTAGATTAATAAAAAAGTCAGTGTATAAAAATAAAATTATTCTAATATAATAGAATAACTTGAAAAAAATATATTACAAAATACCAACCATAAGTTGGTTAAAGGACAATTAAAATTGAATATTCAATTACTTAATTTAAACTTGATATATTCAAATACATAGGACCATTTATCAGGAATAAGTAAATTGTCTACTTTAACAT
>NZ_LOQI01000233.1 GCF_001517915.1 Oceanivirga salmonicida
TATTTGCAACTATTTTAGGTGTATATTATTTCATAGGAAATAAAACTGAAACAGGTACTATTAAAACAGTAACATATACTACATTCATTAAAAAATTAAAAGCAGGAGATGTATCAGAAGTATATGAAAAAGAAGATAGAGTTTATGCAAAATCTAAAACACAAAATGTAGAATATGAAACTAAAAAAGTAACAGATAGAATTGGTAATGACTCTAATATTATGCAAATAATAAATGAAAAT
>NZ_LOQI01000234.1 GCF_001517915.1 Oceanivirga salmonicida
AACAAAAACATTTCCTGGTGTTAAAGCATTAGATAATGTAAATATGCAAGTTAAAAAAGGTACTATTTTTTCAATTTGCGGTGAAAATGGAGCTGGTAAATCTACACTTATGAAGGTTTTATCAGGAGTATATCCATATGGTACATATACTGGAAATATATTTTCTTTTACTGATAATTCTGGAATTAATGCTAACTCTTGATGAATAATTACTATTCCAGCTTTCTCTGATTCTTTTATAT
>NZ_LOQI01000235.1 GCF_001517915.1 Oceanivirga salmonicida
ATGAAAAATATAATAAAACTATTAATAATCTTTATATTTAGTGTTTCATGTTATGACAAAACATTAAAAAAAGATTTTGTAGATATCGTAAAAAAAGAATTTAATTTAACATTTGATGATGAAAAAATAGGAATGAAGTCATTTTGGGGTATTGATGAACCCCCTAGTTTAGTAATAAATAGGAAGAATTTAGATGATAAATATGTAAAAATTTGGAGAAGTGATTTTGAAAAAGTAGAAC
>NZ_LOQI01000236.1 GCF_001517915.1 Oceanivirga salmonicida
AACATCTTTTCCAACATGTTAAATAATGATAAAATAGGAAAAACATACATAAATGCAAGAAAATTATTTCAAACAATAGCAGAATTACATTTTGAATCAGGCTACCCATACATATTATTTGATGATACGGTAAATAAGAATAATCCACACACTAAGGCTGGTAGAATTGTTATGTCTAATTTATGTTCTGAAATAGTACAAGTTAATACAGCAAGTACATATAAAGAAGATTTATC
>NZ_LOQI01000237.1 GCF_001517915.1 Oceanivirga salmonicida
TTATGAGCAAATATATTAAGGAGGAAATTTGAACAAAGTAGAATTATTATCACCAGCAGGTAATATGGAAAAATTAAAAGAAGCGATACATTTTGGTGCAGATGCATGTTATATAGGTGGTGGAGCTTTTAATTTAAGAGGAATGTCGGCTAATTTTAGAGATAAAGAATTAAAAGAAGCAGTTGAGTATGCACATAAATTAGGAAAAAGAGTATATGTTACTCTTAATATA
>NZ_LOQI01000238.1 GCF_001517915.1 Oceanivirga salmonicida
GTTTTATCATAATCAAATAATTCAGTATCCATAATTCCTAACTTTCTATCTGAATCTTTACCTACATCACAACCAAACCACACTGGTACACCATCTTTAAGTGATTTAATAGTTGCTTTTTTTAATTCTTCCATAGTTACATTTAAATAAGAACTTGCCCCATATTCTAATACTGAACATGTATAAGGTACTCTATATACTCTACCTTTTTCATATTCTTCTCTTGGA
>NZ_LOQI01000239.1 GCF_001517915.1 Oceanivirga salmonicida
AGGTAAAGTTTTTGATTTATAGAATACACCTGCTGATGGTTTAATTTGTAAAAATATTGCATTCATTCCCCAACTTTTAACATTAGATACTATTTCATCTATTTCTTGTTTTTGTAAATTTGCCCCACGAGTTTTAGGGAAATCTAAATTAACTACTGTTGCTACCCAAACTCCTTTTAAATCTTTATTAATTTTTCTATGACTTCTATCAAAAACTTTACCTTGGT
>NZ_LOQI01000240.1 GCF_001517915.1 Oceanivirga salmonicida
CCTTTTTTAACATAGCATATCTTGCAAATTCTTCATTTTCACTAATTTTTCTTAATTCAATATTATCTTGTGATAATTTAGCATCTACATATCTTGAGTCTGCTAATGGAATTGTTTTAGAAATTGTAATTCCATAATCATTTTTCTTATTATTAATATCGTAATTATAGAAAAGATTAATATCAGGTGCAAATGCATCAATACTTTCTTTTAAATTTTTAAAT
>NZ_LOQI01000241.1 GCF_001517915.1 Oceanivirga salmonicida
ATTAGGTTTATAATTAAATAATATTGGACAATCAAAAGCTGGTAATGCATTTGGAACAATTTTTTCAGATATACCTTTAAATGCTGGTATTATTTGATTAATTAACATACGAACACCATACAATAATACTATTAATCCCGCACCAAATGTTATTCCAGATTTTAATGAAGTCATAAATAAATTTTCATTTTCATTAATTAATATTGGTCACCCAACTGGAA
>NZ_LOQI01000242.1 GCF_001517915.1 Oceanivirga salmonicida
TAGTACACCAGATTGTGTGTCATTTAAACTTAATAAACGACTAAGCATAATTGGTCCCATTTCAGAAATAGTAGTTCTAATATTTATACCATTTTCACCAAATACATCAAAAAATGTAGTGGGAAAGCTACTAAACTCAAAATTATCTATACCTATTGTATCAATTCTATTTTGTATAATATCGTTCATACTTCCAGCTTTTGAAGTTGCTGATAAAAA
>NZ_LOQI01000243.1 GCF_001517915.1 Oceanivirga salmonicida
ACTAAATGGTCTAAAAAATGAAATGAGTTGAAATAAAAGTAAATTGGTAATATAATAAGTTATAATAAGAAAGGTAGCTAGATATGAGATTAGATAAATTTTTAGCCAACTCAGGTATAGGTACAAGGTCAAATGTTCGAAACCTAATAAAAAGCAAAAAAGTAAAAGTTAATGGTAATACTGTATCTGAAATTTCATTTAGTATTAATGAAAAT
>NZ_LOQI01000244.1 GCF_001517915.1 Oceanivirga salmonicida
ACTATAGGTTTAGATATTTTGAGTCAAAAAGGAATACACGAATTTTTAAAGCAGATTAATAAAAAACATAATACAACTATATTACTTACAAGTCATTATATGAAAGATATAGAAATTTTGTGTAATAGAATTGTAGTAATACTTGATGGTAAAAAACATATGGACACTACTTTAAAAGAATTAAAAGAAAAATATAAGGTAGAAAGAAAATAT
>NZ_LOQI01000245.1 GCF_001517915.1 Oceanivirga salmonicida
TAAATATGATTTAAAGGCTGGTAATAGTTTATTCCCAATATATTAACTGTATTATTTCTTATTATATCTAACTCTTCCCTAGTATATTCAGGCATTAAATCATGTTTTTTTATTATCTCTATTAATTCATCTGGGTAAAAACCTTTAACACTCGGGTCTAAAAATGATTTACTGGCAAATAATTCTGCTATTCTAGCAGCCTTTAAATC
>NZ_LOQI01000246.1 GCF_001517915.1 Oceanivirga salmonicida
ATCTTGTTTTGTTATACCTTGTATAATTTTTAAAATAGTTGTTTTTCCAACCCCCGATTCTCCTATAATTCCAAAAATTTCACCTTTTTTTATTTCAAAATTTATATTTATTAAAAAATTGTTGAATGCTTTTTGTATATTATGAAATTTTATCATTTTTATCACCTAAGCATATTATACACTTAGAAAAGGTATAACAAAACAAGAT
>NZ_LOQI01000247.1 GCF_001517915.1 Oceanivirga salmonicida
ACCGTCGCTTCGTCATAGTTGGTGGTGAACGAGGTCGTCAGCCACAGACCAAACGACCATGCCGGCGGCAGCGCCGGGCGGCCGGTGAACTGCGTATAGCGGTTAAGCACCGCTTTCGGCGTCGGGCCGTCGATGACGAAGTACTCGAGGTATTCGCCTTCAACGCTGAACTGGACTTTAGAGACTTTCTCCGAGCCCACGAGAC